>DROE01000281.1 GCA_011322005.1 Devosia sp. | reverse complement strand
TGGCACGATAGGTCTGGACCACATCAACTCTGTCGTTGGGGACGATGAAGCCCCCGGCGCCGGATTCAGCGCTCACACCAACTGAAACAGCGCGCATTCCTTGTTCAATTACTGCGGAGAGGTAACCCTGGTCGGTTCTGATCAGCTTGGACTGACGGATGGGCTCGCCGGTAAAAATCTCGAAGCGGGCAACCGTCCCCACCATCTGTGCATCCGCGTCAGGGAATATGTCGGAGGTGATATATTCCTCGCGGACCATGGATTCGGGCCAGTCCTGCCATTCAACGATGGTTTCGTCCAGACGCTGCCCGACCCCGATACCGGCACTCGCGACCAATACCTGGCGCCGTGCCTCTTCAACCACCGGGGCTTCGGCTTGGATCTGGGCCGGTGCGGGGCTATCACCCCGCGTCGCCAGAAAAGCCGCAAGACCACCCGCAACAAGTGCCACAGCCAAGAGCAGAATACGCGCCGGTTTCATTACCAAACTCCAGTTGAACCCAAATCAAAGCCCGCACATTGCGGGGTTGAATAAAAATTGGCCCACTCCATTGGACTCACTATCAGCCCAAAGGGTCAAAGTTTGGTTAACCGGAAGTTTTCGATTTTGGTTAATCGGGTGTGAATACACTGGTTTTCGGGACCGGCGGCGAGCCCGAAGCGGTCCTACTGGATGAGAAGCTGGAAGATTGTGGTATCCGCGTAGGTCACAAGCCCGGCCGCCGCCAGAGCAATTCCGTAAGGGATGCCGGTCTTTTTGTCGTGGAGCCGGTCAACCCAGGCAACCTTTGCCAGCATGCCGGGCAGGGGGTAGCGCCGGAGGAGCAACAACCCCAAGGTCAGCGCACCTCCCATAAGAGCCGCATAGACCAGATAGGGCAGGGTCATTCCGAACCCCAGCCAAAGCGACGTGGCAGCGGCCAGCTTGGCGTCACCGCCCCCCACCCAGCCAAAGGCAAAAAAGCTGAAGGCAACAGCCAGCACCACCAGCCCGGCAGCTATGTGCATCATGAATTGTTGCAGGGGCAGATTGATGACAAGGGCCAGCACCAAAAAACCCGCCACCAGTGCCAGAACCAGCCGGTTGGAGATTTTCATGGTCAGCAGGTCTGATGTTGCCGCGAGCGCCATGAACAATGGGAAATACAACAGGGCTATAGAATTCATCTTGCCAACATCCGGCTTCCGGCCGCGGCCGTTCTCGTTATTTGGAATTTCGATATTACCGCCATCAGCGTTAACAAACTCAAAACCCGGAGGGTGACAGCAACCAATCCCGGGCAAAAATAAAGGGAGCCACGGCCCCCTTTGTTTCTCCAGCACGAGGCTGGAACGCAGTTTCGTAAGTCCGCAAAATCTAGATGGAGCTTGCGGAGTTGTCCAGGCGGCTACCAATACCGGAGAACAGGTTGGACAGGCCGTTGCCCAAAGTTGTTGCGGCGGCAATGATGCCTACGCTGATGAGTGCAGCAATAAGACCGTACTCAATCGCAGTGGCACCGGACTCATCACTCATAAAACGGGTCACAATATTCATTTCTAGCTCCTCGCTACACGTCAAACTATTTGACAGAACGTTCAACACTGTGTGCGCTGAACTTGAGGCGAACATAGGTGCGATTTCTTGAAAAGATGTTAATCGAAACGGTGGGATTGGAGTAAGCGCGTGCCGATATTACTTATATTTATCAAGTTCTTAACAGTCACGACAAAATGCGACACAACTCCAGTTCCTTTGGTGTGCGCTCGCGTTCTTTCGTGAAACGTCAGGAAAAAACACCGTCTGGCCGTACCATCAAAAGCGCCGGGAAAACCGGGCTTTCTTGCGGCAAATTCATGTTCAGCGGGGTTAATCGGCCAAGCGTTTGCCAATTGTTCACCATTACAGTGAAAACTGTGCGGGGTAAGCAAAGCTGTTTCATCGGGGTCAAAATATGAGCAAGTTGCCAGGCTCCAGCCTTCGCACACTTCTTCTTGTCGCAATCTTTGCGGTTGCCTCCCTCGGGCCCTTACCATTTGCGGCCGCGACGGAAGAAGGTTCCATAAGTGTGGAAGTGAACATGGCGCGCATATTGCGCATCAGTTCGCCGGCGCAAACGGTGATTATCGGCAATCCGGCAATTGCCGACGTCACTATTCAGGACCCCCAGACCCTGGTGCTGACCGGGCGGGGCTATGGCAAGACCAATCTCATCGTGCTTGACGAGGTTGGCAATCCCATAGCCGACACGCTTGTGGAAGTGGTACAGACCCCCGGCGGTCTGGTCACCATGTATCAGGGTGCCGCCAGAACCACGCTGGCCTGCACGCCCAACTGCCAGCCGGTGATTATGCTTGGTGATGATGTGGACTTCACCGCCACAACCATCACCTCTTCGGGGCTGGTGGCCGGCGCGGTCAACTAGAAGCGTTCGCCATCCATCGCTTCACCACGGTTCAGACCTGTTTAACCATGTTCACATCGACGCTAAAATTGTGCATAGTGCTCTAACGAACGGTTAGGCACAAAGCCAATAGGATCACGCCCGAGCAAACTGGTATCCGGCGATGATCAGAAAAAACACAAATCTTGGCAAGCCATCCTTTTCAGCACTTTTCAGGCCCGGCAGGCTTGTGCGCGACGAAAAGGGTGTCACTCTCGTCGAGTTCGGCCTGCTGGCGCTGCCATTCTTTGCCATTGTGGGCGCTATTCTTGAAACATCTCTGGTGTTTCTGGCCTCCCAGGTACTGGACAGCGCGGTGGAAGACAGCGCACGCCTCATCCGCACAGGGCAGGCCCAGTCGCAGAACTACACCGAAGTTGAATTTCGCGCGGCAATCTGTGACGGCCTTTATTCGATGTTTGACTGCGATGAAGTGAAGGTAAAAGTCTCTGAGATCGCGAACTTCGCCTCGGCCACCCTTAATCCTGTTGCCGATATTACAGATGGAAGCTGGACCCTGGTTGAGACCTATGAGGACGGGGTGGGCTCCTCCATCATTCTGGTCGAGGCCTATTACAAGTGGCCCATCGTGCTCAATATTTTTGATTTCAACCTGGCGAACCTGCCGGACAATACCCGCATGCTGTCCTCCGTCCGGCTGTTCCGCAACGAGCCATTTTAAGGGTGATGTCATGAACTGGTGCAAATCAGCGGTCTCACGCATAAAGGACTTTGTGACCTCGCGAGAGGAAGCGATCGCGGCAGTGGAGTTCGCGCTGATCATGCCTTTCCTGCTCGTTCTTTACATGGGCTCACTCGAAGTCAGTCAGATTATTGCCGTTGACCGGAAAATGGCCGCAGCCACGGGCGCGTTGGGCGACCTTGTCGCGCGCAACAATGGCAGTCTGGACACCGACACGCTTAACGACTATTTCGCCGCGGTGGGGCTCATCATGACTCCCTATTCCGCCGACAATCTCAAACAGCTGGTCACCGTGGTCCATGTGGACTCGGACGGGGACACCAGCGTGGAGTGGAGTGTTGCCTATAATGGCGCAACCGCCAAGACCGAAGGCAATGAGTATATTCTGCCCAGCGAAATCACCGACATCGCCACCGATACCTATGTTGTTGTCGCCGAAGCGGAGATTCCCTATCAGCCCTGGGGCGGCTATGTTATTGACTCAACGATCACCCTTTACCGTCAGTACTTTCACCTGCCCCGTTTTGGCGCTTTTATCGAGTTGACCTGAGCAAAGCGGACGCCCCCCCAAAAAAGCCTGCCCACATTCGTCTGCGCCGCGATTGTCAAAGGTGCCCGGCGTCCCTAACATTGAGCTTGAAAAGCCCCTGACCTCCCGGAGAAAATCATGAGCAAGCCGCCCGTCCCCGTCTTTGACCTCGGGGGTGTTTTTGTTGACTGGAACCCGCTTTATCTGTTCCGCAAGCTGTTTGATACCGAAGAGAAAGCTGTGTGGTTCCAGAACAATGTCTGCACCCTTGAATGGAACCTGGAGTTTGACGCCGGTGACGTCTATTCCGAAGGGGTGGCTCATCTGATAACGCGCTATCCGCGCTACTGGCGCCAGATTCAGGCCTATGACACGCGCTGGCGGGAGACCCTTGGCGGCATAATTGAAGGCACCGTGGACATTCACAACGAACTTGTTGCGGCAAACGTGCCCACCTTCGCCATCACCAATTTCTCCTGGGAAAAATGGGTTTCGATGCTGCCCGAATGGGAGTTTCTTGAAAAATTCGATGGCGTTGTCGTTTCCGGGCTGGAAAAAATCGTCAAGCCCGACCCGCGAATCTACCGGATATTCTGCGAGCGCTATGGGCTTAATGCTGGTGATTGCGTGTTCATTGACGATAACGAAGCCAACGTCAATTCAGCCCGCGTGTTCGGCATGAAGACTGTTCACTTCACTTCACCCGAAGCGTTGCGCGCTGAACTTCTGGAACTGGGTCTGCCGATAAAACCGGCGTGAATTGCCCTATTTGGTACCGTACATCCGGTCTCCGGCATCGCCCAGTCCGGGCACGATATAGCCCTTGTCGTTGAGGTGGCTGTCGATGGCGGCGGTAAAAACCGGTACGTCCGGGTGGGCTTTGGTGAAGGCTTCAACTCCTTCGGGAGCGGCCAAAAGGCACAAAAAGCGCAAATTATTGGCGCCACGTCCCTTCAGGCGGTCAATGGCGGCAATTGCTGAATTGGCGGTGGCCAGCATCGGGTCCACCACGATGATGAAGCGGTCGGCGATATCCGAGGGCGCCTTGAAATAATATTCCACCGGCTGCAGGGTCTCGTGGTCGCGGTACAGCCCAATATGGGCGACGCGGGCGGCGGGCACCAGGTCGAGCATGCCTTCGAGCAGGCCGTTACCGGCCCTTAGAATGGAGGCAAACACCAGTTTTTTGCCCTTGAGCTTCACCGCGTCCATTTTGCCCATCGGCGTTTCGATCGACTTGGTTTCCAGCTCCAGGTCGCGCATGACCTCATAACAGAGCAGGTGGGCTATTTCACGCAGCAGGCGGCGAAAGCTGGCAGTCGAGGTCTGTTTGTCGCGCATGATGGAAAGTTTGTGCTGGATGAGGGGATGGTCGACAACGGTGACGGAGCTCATGGGTTTTCTGGCCTTTTGGTTAGAGGGTATCGTCAATCAGGGTTATGGCGCTGGCGAAGTGCATTTGTTTGCTGGCAAGCATTTCGCAACGCGGTAGTGCCACGCACTTCAAGGCGCGAAAAGCGCAGTCCAGCGAGCAAATGCGCCTCGTCCTGAAAGGATTTGACCAGATTGGCCCACTTTTGCACTGTTCGTCGTTGAATATACAAGTATGTCCTTCCTCCTCACACCACAAAATTGAACCAATCTTGCCAAACCAGCACCGCAACCCTGATTGACGACACCCTCTAGAGAAAGCTGGTTCCGTGGTTCCCTTGCGGCACGCCCAGCCATTTGGACACGCTTTGGCCAATATCGGCAAAAGTTGGCCGCAAGCCAACAGTGCCCGGCGTCAGACTTGGGGAAAACATCAGAATTGGAATTTGTTCGCGGGTGTGGTCGGTACCCCTGAAGGTTGGGTCATTGCCATGGTCTGCGGTGAAGACCAGCAAGTCATCGGGGCGCATGCGGGAGACAAATTCGGGGATGCGGGCATCGAACATCTCAAGCGCATTGGCATAACCCGCCACGTCGCGCCGGTGGCCGAACTCGCTGTCAAAGTCGACAAAATTGGTCATTATCAACGCCCCGTCCTCGGCCATCTCCATGGCTTCTAGCGTTTTATCGAACAGGTTCATATTGCCCGAGGCCTTGATTTTGTGGGTCACCCCGCGCCCGGCATAAATGTCGGAGATCTTGCCGATGGCAAAAACCTGCCGCCGGGCGTCCTTCACCCGGTCGAGCAATATCTCGCCGGGCGGGTCGATGGCAAAATCGCGCCGGTTGCCGGTGCGGGTAAAGCCGTTTTTTTCATCCCCGACAAAGGGGCGGGCAATCACCCGGCCGATCTTTAGCGGTTTGGTGTGTTTGAAGGTGATTTCGCACAATTCATAAAGGCGCTGAAGGCCAAAGCTTTCTTCATGGGCGGCGATTTGAAACACACTATCCACCGAAGTGTAACAGATGGGTTTGCCGGTTCTGACATGTTCAGCGCCCAGCTCTTCGATGATGGCGGTGCCCGAGGCGTGCTTGTCGCCCAGAATGCCGGGCAGGCCGGCTTCGCGGACAATCGCCTCTATCATATGGGGGGGGAAAGTGGGCTCGGTATCGGGAAAATAGCCCCATTTGAAGGGCACCGGCAGCCCGGCAATTTCCCAGTGACCGGAAGGGGTGTCCTTGCCGATGGAGACTTCGCGGCCCACACCCCAGACACCCCCTTGCGGGTTATTGTCCATTCCGGGAGGAATTGTGCCGCACGAAAGCTCGACCGCCGCGCCCATCCCGAGCTTGTTCAGGTTGGATAGGTTCAGCGGCCCGGAGCGAAAGCCCTCAACATCGGCGCGACCGGCAGCGCATTCCTGAGCAATATGCAACACCGTATTGGCTCCCTTGTCGCCATAATCGGCAGCGTCGGGTGCTTCGCCAATTCCCACAGAGTCCAGAACACAGATAACAACTCTTGGCATCAGTCTGTCTCCGGCATGATGGTGTCGGCAATCAGTGTGTGTTCAACGCCGGTGCCACCCGTTTCATAGGCTTGGCAAATGCGGGCTGTGGCTTCGGTGGCGCTCTCTTCATCGCGGGCATGGATGCGGGCAATGGGCGTTTTATCATCGACATGCGCGCCAAGTCCCGCCAGCCGGTCAAATCCCACCGCGTGGTCGATTTTGTCGGAGGGCATGCGCCTCCCGCCGCCGAGCGCCACCACCGCCATGCCCAGTTCTTTGGTATTGATGGCGCTGACCTTGCCGCTGGTTTTCAAAAAGACATCGCGGATGATGGGGGCGGCTTCCAGATATTTGTCCATGTTCTGAACCAGATCCACCGGGCCGCCCAAAGCAGCAACCATGGCTGAAAAACGCTCCAGTGCCTGCCCCGAAGTCAACGCTTTTTCAGCCACTTGACGTCCGGTATCACTGTCCTTTGCCCGTCCGGCCAGCACCAGCGCTTCGGCGGCCAGGGCGATGGTGACTTCCAACAGCCTTTTGTCCTGCATTTTGCCAGTGAGGAAATCCACGGCGTTGCGCACCTCCACCGCGTTGCCGGCGGCGCTGGCCAGCGGCTCATTCATGTCGGTAATCAGCGCGCTGGTTCTGACATCTGCCCCGTTGGCCACCGTGACCAGAGAGTCGGCCAAGCCCCGCGCCTCCGCAAGGGTTTTCATGAACGCGCCCGACCCGGTCTTGACGTCCAGAATAAGCACGTCCAATCCGGCGGCCAGTTTTTTGGACAGGATGGAGGCGGTAATCAGCGAGATATTTTCCACCGTCGCCGTAACATCGCGTATGGAATAAAGCGTGCGGTCGGCCAGAGCCAGATTGTCCGTCTGCCCGATTATGGCGCAGCCGATTTCTTTGACGGTTTTGGCAAACAGCTCATTGTCCGGGGTGGCGCTATAGCCGGGGATGGCATCGAACTTGTCGAGCGTACCCCCGGTATGGCCAAGGCCCCGACCTGAAATCATCGGCACATAGGTGTCGCAAGCCGCCATGATCGGGGCCCACATCAGCGAAACATTGTCGCCAACGCCGCCGGTGGAATGTTTGTCAACCACCGGCCCGTCCAGATGTGACCAGTCAAGCACCGTGCCTGAATCACGCATGGCCCTGGTCAGCGCTACGCGCTCTTCAATGTCCATGTCCTTAAAATAAACCGCCATGGCAAAGGCCGCGGCCTGGGCGTGGCTGACCGTTCCTTGCGCAAATCCGTCAATGAATTTGCGAATTTCCTCATCGGTGAGCGTTTCGCCGTCGCGCTTTTTTGCAATCACTTCCTGAGGCAGAAAGACCATGGGACTACGCTCCGTTGGGTTCAAGCACCATAGGGTATCCAGATATTTTTCACCTGCGTGGCCCGCTCAAGAAAATATTTGCCTTCCATGACCTGCTTGTCGGTCCAGTCAAAAGCCTTCCCCTTGGTGGTCCATGTCTGTTTGAGATTGCCGATGGAGGCTTTTTCGACCATTGCCGCGCCTTCAGTACTGCCGGCGAACCACATGGCGTCAACCCCGTCATGCTCGGCCAGGGTCTTGCTGAGGGAAAGACTGTCGCCGGTGACGATATTGACCACCCCAGCGGGCACATCGGAGGTTTCTATCACCTGATAAAAGTCGGTCATCGACAGGGGGTGATTTTGTGAAGGCACCAGCACCACGGTGTTGCCCATGGCAATGGCCGGAGCCAGCATCGAGACCGAGGCCAGCAGCGGGTTTTCGTTCGGTGCGGCAATGCCGATAACTCCGATGGGCTCCACCATGGCGGTAGCAATGGCGCGCATGGGCACGTTGTGCACCGCCCCGTCATATTTGTCGGCCCAGCCGGCAAAGGCAAACAGGCGCTCCACACAAAGTGCGACTTCGCGTTTTGCCGCCGGACCGGTTGTGCCGGTCATTGAGCGGATACGGTCAGCAAATTCATCGCGCCGGTAGTCGAGATTTTCAGCCAGAAAATAGAGAATCTGCGCGCGCAGGTGAGCGGTCTTGCTGCCCCAGCCAAGAGCCTTTCGTGCCGCTTCGACAGCGTTTCTGATGTCCTTGCGATTGCCCTCGGATATTTCGCCCAGACTGCTGCCATCGGGAGCAAACACCTGACGCGCATAACCGCTATCGCCCCGGGCCTGCCTGCCCCCAATATACATTTTGGCGGTGCGGTCGACGGAATGGGTATCGCGCAAATCCACCGATTTGACGGGACGCACCGGGGGGGTGGATTTCAGAGTTTTTTCGAAGGTCGGCTTGAGATAAGCAGCCATGCCCTCGGCCCCGCCCTCGCGGCCAAAACCGCTTTCCTTATAACCGCCAAAACCGGCGGCGGCGTCGAGCTGGTTGGTGCAGTTTATCCACACCACCCCGGCCTTGATGCGCGGGGCAATGTCGAGCGCCAGATTGATGTTTTCGCTCCAGATGGTCGCCGCCAGCCCGTATTTTGTGTTGTTGGCCAACTCGACAGCCTCGTCGGGAGTGCGAAAGCTCATGGCCACCAGCACGGGGCCGAAAATTTCCTCTGAAACCAGCGTGTGAGCCGGAGAAACATCGGTAACAAGCGTTGGTTTCATGAAACAGCCCTGATTGGGCAGGGTGCCGCCGCTCTCATAGCGGGTG
>DROE01000280.1 GCA_011322005.1 Devosia sp. | reverse complement strand
CCAGATGCGCAGGCCGTCTTCCTTGAAGCCCAGAGCACATTGTTGGGCAATATCATCTATGTGAGGATGCAAACCCAATTCGTTCATGGGCAGTTTCCAGATTGCAGACAGGCGCGGATTGTGCAGGCGCAGGCGCCCGTCGGTGCCAAAAACCGCTACCCCTTCACTCAGGGCATTGAGGGTTTCGCGCTGTACGTTGCTCAATGACTTGTTCATGCTTTGAAGCCGCAAATGCTCGGTCACGTCCTCAAACACATATGTCACTCCCCCTTGGGCGCTTGCGGGGGCGGCGATTACGGTGATGGAGCGTCCATCGGGCAGGTGCCAGCTTTCTTCGCGGGGACCTGACAGGGTGTAGGCGTCCAGGTGCGCTTTTCGCCATTTGTGGTAGTCACCCACCATCGGCAGCCTGCCCTTGGTGCGCAGGTGGTCGATGATGGCGCGCTCACTGACCCCCTGACGCAGCCAGTTCCGGTCAAGCTGCCAGAGGTCACAGTATGCGCTGTTGAACTGCCTTAGAATTCCATTGCGGTCAAAAATCGCCACCGGAGTGGTAAATGTGTCGATAATACCGTCGATATGCAGGGGGGGGCTTTTGTCTGTCAGCGAAGCCGGGGAGCTATCAACCTCTGCGCGCGTTTCCTCACCTGAGCGGGAAACCGGTGCGTCTGTTTTTTCGGACAGGGCCGGAGGCTGAAAGGTGCTTTGGACCTGCATCCGGTCGCCGGCACGCAGGCGCAATAGGTGGGCGTCACCAAGCGCCTTTCCGGTCGCCTGCACCAGCGCTCCCTCGCGGGTGCGCAGATCTGCAGAGAACCCTTTTCCGCCGACGCGCAGGTCGGTGAGCATCCGGGCAAGCTTCTCACCGTCCAGATCACCAAGCCAGTGGGAAAAATTCAGCACGTCGGCAGCGCTTGCCACTCCCCCCCCAAGGTCCCGTGGTTCGCCAAAAATACGGGGGGGGCCGCCGTCCTCGCCCCAAACCAGCGTAAGTTCTGGCAGACCGGAGAGCAGGGCCTCATAACCATCGAGCCGAGCCCGAAGAGTAGCAAGCTGATGTTGTGTTGAATCAAGAGTTGGGGCCGACGCGCGCCCGACATGTCTGAGCCACAAAAGGGCGACCACGCCGCACACCAGAGCACCCCCGGCAATAACCAGGGGCACTATGTCGAGCATCGCTCCCAGATCGGTTCTACCTTGCCCGGGGGTCTGGGCTAAAGCAAGAGAAGGCCAGGAAAAAGCTGAAACGTAACCACCCAGTGCCGGAAAGCGGAATCCTCTGACTCCTGATCGCCTCTGGAATTTTCCCAGCGTCATACACATGCCTCAAATCAGTTTGCCGCCGAGGAGGGTCGCGCAAAACCGGCCCGCTTCACCGTTACGAGGCAGCCTGTCAAGGCGCGCCACAGGCTTCCCCCCGAATCACTTTGACAATAACCGGGAGCGGACTCGCGTTGAAGGGGCAAAATGGCTGTTGGCGCCATTCATTTCTGCAGCTTGTGGAAACCGGCCCGGTTCGTGCAAACCGCGCGTGAACTTTCAGAAGCTCACAGCCGCTCTAGTAGCGATATTGTTCCGGCTTGAAGGGGCCGTCGGGGGAAACTCCGATATAGTCGGCCTGTTCCCTGGACAGTTTGGTCAGCTTGACACCGAGTTTTTCCAGATGCAGTTCGGCAACCTTTTCGTCCAGATGCTTGGGAAGAACGTGCACCCCGGCCTCGTAGTTGTCGCCTCGCGTCCACAGTTCAATCTGGGCCAGCGTCTGGTTGGCAAAAGAAGCGCTCATCACAAAAGATGGATGCCCGGTGGCATTGCCCAGATTTACAAGGCGCCCTTGCGAAAGCAAAATGATGCGATTGCCTTCGCCAAGTTCCACGATGTCCACTTGCGGCTTGACGTTGGTCCATTTGAAATTCTGCAATTCTGCAACCTGAATTTCATTGTCGAAATGCCCGATATTACAGACAATGGCCATATCCTTGAGCTTTTTCATATCGTCGATGGTGACGATATCCTTGTTGCCGGTGCAGGTGACCACCAGGTCGGCACGATGGGCTGCGTCCTCAAGGGTCACGACCTCAAAGCCGTCCATGGCGGCCTGCAATGCGCAAATGGGGTCAATTTCGGTCACCAGCACCCGCGCACCGGCTCCGGCCAGCGACTGGGCCGAACCCTTGCCCACATCGCCATAGCCGCAAACAATGGCGACCTTGCCTGCCATCATCACGTCGGTGCCCCGGCGGATGGCATCAACCAGGCTTTCCCGGCAGCCATATTTGTTGTCGAACTTGGATTTGGTCACGCTGTCATTGACGTTGATGGCCGGGAACGGCAGATCACCTTTCTCGTGAAGCTGATAAAGACGCATGACCCCGGTGGTGGTTTCCTCCGACACACCTTTGATGTTGGCGCGCACTTTTGAATAGAACCCGGGCTCAGCGGCGAGGCGCTTTTTGACCTGAGCCGCGAAAAATTCCTCTTCCTCGCTTTTGGGATGGGCGATGACTGAGGGGTCGGTTTCGGCCCTGGCCCCATTGAGCACCAGCATGGTGGCGTCCCCGCCATCGTCCAGAATAAGGTTGGCGGTTTCTCCGTTGCCCCAATCAAGAATGCGGTCGGCGAAATCCCAGTATTCAGCAAGCGTTTCACCCTTGTGGGCGAAAACGGGGATACCGGCGGCGGCGATGGCAGCGGCGGCGTGGTCCTGGGTGGAATAGATGTTGCACGAGGCCCATCGCACCTCGGCGCCCAGCGCCACCAGAGTTTCAATCAGCACCGCGGTCTGAATGGTCATATGCAACGAGCCGGCGATGCGCGCGCCCTTGAGTGGCTGTGCGGACTGAAATTCCTTGCGGATTGCCATCAGACCGGGCATTTCGATTTCGGCCATGGCAATTTCCTTGCGGCCAAATTCGGCAAGGGAAATGTCTTTGACGGCGTAGTCTTTGTTCTGGGCGTTCATTGGGGAGCTCCAGGTTTGTCCCGAGGACGGACACGGAAAAGAAAATTTTCTAGCAGGTGTATAGACCGCTGGGGAGCTTGATACAACATACATATAAAGAAATGTTTATATGTTTGCCCGCGGGTAATTCCCAACTCGGAACCTACAAGTCCTCACTGCCCCCACTTTCAGTGTCCTCGTCAAATCCGCAGCCGATCAGATTTGAAATTGCATCCAGAGCCTCTCGGGCCTGACGCCCCTTCGCCTTGACCAGAATGGACGAACCAGGACCGGCGGCCAGCATCATCAGCCCCATGATCGAGGTGCCCCCCACGGTCATGCCATCTCTGGTGACGCTGATTTCAGCGTCAAACAGCTCCGCTGTATGCACGAAACGGGCCGAGGCGCGGGCATGCAAGCCCCGCTGATTGCATATGCGCATGCGTTGGGCCAGGGCGTGCTCCGTATTGTCAGCGCCAGACATGTTTCCTATCCGTCCTGAAAAAAGGGAAGCAATGCATCGAGGGAACCAAACTAGGTCATGATCCTAATTGTTTCCCAGCACGTCATTGGCCACGTTGATATATTTGCGTCCCGCGTCCTGTGCTTCGCGCACGCTTTGGCGCATGTCCTTTTCCCCCCTTATGCGCGCCAGTTTCACGAGCATGGGCAGGTTGACGCCGGCAATCACCTCGACATCCAGATTCTGCATGACCGAGATGGCCAGGTTGGAGGGTGTGCCGCCAAACATATCGGTCAGAATGACCACCCCGTCACCGGTATCAACAGCCTGAACGGCGCTTAGTATGTCCTGGCGGCGCAACTCCATATCGTCGTCAGCCCCGATACAGACCGCCTGACAATTTTCCTGAGGCCCCACAACATGCTCCAGCGCAGCCTGAAATTCGTCCGCCAGCCTGCCGTGAGTCACAAGAACCATGCCAATCATCTGTTTGTTTCTCCGGTTAAGTCTGAAGGCATGTCACCAACCCTGAAAATGGCCACTGTCCCCATAATCCTTGCGCAGGCATTTGGCCGGTTGCAAGTCAAAACTTCCAAACCGGGGCATCTGGGTGCGGGAACTCCTGATCTTTTCATCAACCATCCAGTGATGAAAGAGCTTCACGGACCAACAAAATCTGGTGAGCGGAATCAACAATTCCACGGTGAGGCACCGGGCAGCGGGCAACCCGACAGCCGGCAATTTCCGCTATGAGTTGCTCCGGGCCAAGCATGCGCTCCAGTTGTTTAACAAGTTCGACCACCAGATGTATCCGCGCCCGTGCCATATGCTCCCGCCTGACAATACCGCGCCCGCGCAACTCAATTTTTCCGGCAGTGGAGGGGGGCGTGACCATTTCAACGATGCCGCCAGAACTTTCAATCAACACCTGATCGTCAGCAACCAGCCTTGCTTCTTTCCCCGCCGCTCCGGCGAGCCCCAGAAGTTCCAGAGCCAGCAGGGATTTGCCAGATCCCGAACGGCCTGTAATCAGCAGGCCCCTGCCTTCGACAACAATGCCCGTGGCGTGCAGATTTTGTGATGAGTTCATTTTCGTGCCGGTTTGGCGACAATCATGCGCGGCAGTGTGAAGCTGAATATGGCCCCGGAGCGGTCAGCGCGGTTCTGGGCACTGATTGTGCCGTCATGGGCAAGAATAATCTGCCGGGATATGGAAAGGCCCAGACCGGAGTGATTGCCAAAGTGCTCCGTCACCGGCCGGTCGGTGTAAAACCGCTCGAAAATCCTGCCGGACTCGCCACGTATGCCCTCCCCCTCGTCCATGACAAACACGTTGACATCGGAGTAGCTTGTCTCGATAGCGACCGTGACTTTCCCTCCGGTAGGGGAAAAGGAAATCGCGTTGTCAATCAGGTTGGAAAGCACCTGGGCAAGGCGGCTGTCCTGCCCCTGCACCAGGGGCGGGAAGTCACCCCGGATTTCCGAGACGATGGAAATGCCCCGCCTGTTGGCATTGTCCTGGTGCATCGCAATCATGGCATTGCATACTTCCGCGATCTGGACACATTGGGAGCTGTCGCGGGCCAGTTCCGCATCAAGGCGAGAGGCGTTGGAGATATCAGAAATCAAGCGGTCCAGCCTTTGCACATCGTGAAGAATAATCGCCGCCAGACGGTCCCGGTCGCTTTGACTTTTGGTCAGGGGCAGGGTCTCTACGGCACTGCGCAGAGAGGTCAGCGGGTTCTTGAGTTCATGGGCCACATCGGCGGCGAAACGCTCTATATCCTCGATCCTGTCGAACAAAGCCTCGGTCATGGAGCGCAAGGCCCCGGAAAGGTGGCCGATTTCATCCGGCCGGTCGGTGAAGTCGGGTATTTCAGCGCGGGTCAGCTTGGAGGACTGCACTTTCTCGGCCGCAGCGGACAGGCGGCGCATGGGGCCGGCGATTGTGCGGGCCAGAAACAGGGACAGAACAATGGTAACCGTGACGGCGATCAGGCCAAGCCGAAGAACGTTTACCCTCTCCGAGGCGATGATCGCGTCGATCTCCCCGGACTGGGTGGAGAGCAGCAATGCACCAACGGTGGCGCGGGAGCGCTGGATGGGAACCGCCACGGAAATAAGCAGTTTTGCCTCCTCATCGACCCGGACTATGTCGGCCGGCGCGCCGGTCAGCGCTGCACGCACCTCAGGATAACGTGTTCCTTCGCTGTCATCGTACTCCTGGTAGAGCGGGAATTCCTCCCCCGGGACCCAGGTCAGAAACCGGTTCCATGCAACCTGTAGGAAGTTGGGAGAACTGGCCTCGGTATTGCGATGAGCAATCACCTCTCCGGAAACGTAGATTGATGCAGAATCAAGGATCAGCAATCCGTCCCGGTCATAAATCCGGGCCCGTGTGCGGGTCGGGGTTACCAGGTTTCGCAACAATGGTGCCACCCTTTCGGGTGAAATAGGAAATTCCAGGGTGGGATCAAAAAAACTCAAGGGTGAAAACGGACCATCGGCCTGAAACTCGAGAAGGCGATCGGGGTTGACCGATATCACATCGCTATCGACCGTTGCAGAGGCCGCAATTGCTGCGGAAATAATTTCACCCTGCACGCGAAGGCTTTGCACACGGGCGTCGATCAGCCCGGCACGCCACTGATTGAGGAACAGAATGCCGGTGATCAGGACCACCAGAGCCGCCAGATTCAGAGCAACGATACGGCGCGTCAGATTTGAAAAAACCGTGCGGTCCAACACACGGCTGGCACCTTGCAGCAGCGCCATCAGCCGGGATCCAACCCCAATTCCATTGCCCGGCTTGCGCGACGCCTTGTGGACGGGGTGGGGAGCATCCACCACTTCACCTGCGGCTGTCCGGGCATTGGATGGCTGATCACTGCTGGTTGGCGGCACCTGATCCTTCACCCGGCGGGTAGTCGTTGCGTGCCGGGCGGACGCGCGAAGGCCATCAATATCACTCCCGGTAACTGCCAATCTGTCCTCACTGCTCCTTGAAACGATAGCCCACCCCGTACAGCGTGTCGATCATATCAAAATTTTTGTCTGCAACCTTGAATTTTTTCCTCAGCCTCTTGATATGGCTGTCGATGGTGCGATCATCCACATAAACCTGATCATCATAGGCAGCGTCCATCAAGGCGTTCCGGCTTTTTACCACTCCAGGACGCATGGCCAGGGCCTGCAAGATCAGGAACTCAGTGACAGTAAGCGTAACATGTTTACCCATCCAGGTGCAGGTATGGCGTTCGTCATCCATAACCAGCGCACCGCGCTCGATGAGAGACTTGGGGCCGGAAATGTCGTTTGCGACTGTCTGCCCGCCTCCCTCGCGGGGTTGCGCGCGGCGCAGGATGGATTTTACCCGCTCGACCAGCAGGCGTTGGGAAAACGGCTTCTTGATAAAGTCGTCTGCTCCCATTTTCAAACCAAAAAGTTCGTCAATCTCTTCGTCCTTGGAAGTGAGAAAAATCACCGGCAGGTCAGTTTTCTGGCGCAGACGGCGCAATAACTCCATACCGTCCATACGCGGCATCTTGATGTCCAGGATTGCCAGATCGGGCTGGTCGGCGGTCAAACCGTCCAGACCGGATGCCCCATCGGTATAGGTGGCAACCGCATAACCCTCTGCCTCCAGCGCCATGGATACGGATGTCAGGATATTTCGATCGTCGTCGACCAGCGCAATCTTTGGCATTGATCTTCCTTTCACTGCAATTCCGCCCATCTTTTGCGAAACCGCTACATCAACAAACTGCAGGTTACCCTGTTAGGTTGCTAGAATTGCGCACAAAATATGACCGCCGGGTGCGCAGAGCACTTGCCGTTTGGAGAATTGGTGCGTCTCAAGGCAGTCTTAAAGGGCTGAATAGAAAATATGCCCGCCAATTTCGGCCACATTCTGCATGGCACTGGCCCAGTCGGGCTGCACAGTCCGATTGTGGTAGAATAACACAGAGGTGGGCAGATTTTCCAAACGCTCACCACCTCTGAAACGGGCGAAGGCTGCATCTGCAATCAGATTGGCTTTTACCCAGGACTCCCGCACAATACGGTTGCCGTTGCCCGCCTCGTCGGACTGCCCGTCGCAGGCAAAGGAAAACTGGCAGCGGTTGCGCCAGGAGGCATTCTGGTACACCACCCCGCAGACAGTTGCCGGATACCGGCTGCTTTCTACCCGGTTCAGAATCACCGCCGCAACCGCCCATTGTCCGGCCTCCGGCTCGCCGCGCGCTTCATGATAAATTGCCTGTGCCAGACAGCGGCGCTGCGCGCGCATGTCATCCAGCAGAGATGCGGTAGGTCTGTAAGAACTTGAAACATAGCTGCTAAGTGCCTGCTCGGTGAGCAGGGACAAGGAGGATTGCTGAGCGGACCCTCCCAGCTTTCCAAACGCCATGGCGCTGGCCTGAACAAGCGCGGGGCTTTGCAGGCGGGCGACCTGCGAACTGGCAATATAGGCTGAGAGCAGTTCGGGGGTAACCGTTCCGTTTTGAACGAAAAGTTCGGGCTCTATAGGCAGACCGCCCCTCAAGGGCGCATCGAGCACCAGAGTATCGGCGGGCGCATCGGCCAATATTGTTTGCACCCCGGCGTCCGACGATGTTTCCACAAGAGGTGGACCATCGGCCACAGGACTGGACTGGACGCCAAT
>DROE01000279.1 GCA_011322005.1 Devosia sp. | reverse complement strand
TTTCAGACAAGCTCAGCCCCACGGCTGTGAAAGTTTTCAAAGACAACAATATCGACGTCGATTATCTGCCCGATGTGGGCAGGGACAAACAAAAGCTGCTCGAAATCATTCCGCACTATGAGGGGCTGGCCATCCGCTCGGCGACCAAGGTCACGGAAAAGATAATCCGTGCGGCCGACAATCTCAAAGTGGTGGGCCGGGCCGGTATCGGGGTCGACAATGTGGACATCCCGGCGGCAACAGCCAAGGGCATCATCGTCATGAACACGCCGTTCGGCAATTCCATCACCACGGCGGAGCATGCCATCTCGCTGATGCTGGCGCTGGCAAGGCAAATCCCGGAGGCCGACGCCTCGACCCGGGCTTCGAAATGGGAGAAGTCGCGCTTCATGGGGGTTGAGGTCACCAACAAGGTTCTGGGTCTGATTGGCTGCGGCAATATCGGCTCGATTGTTGCCGACCGGGCGCAGGGCTTGAAGATGAAGGTGATTGCCTTTGACCCGTTCCTCACCCCGGAGCGGGCAGTGGAACTGGGGGTTGAAAAAGTCGAGCTTGACGATTTGCTGGGCCGGGCCGATTTCATTTCGCTGCACACCCCGCTGATTGATGCGACCCGCAACATTCTTGATGCGCAGGCGTTTGCAAAGATGAAGCCGGGGATGCGCGTCATCAATTGCGCGCGCGGGGGGCTGATTGACGAGGCAGCGCTTAAAGCCGCTCTTGAAAGCGGCAAAGTGAAGGGAGCGGCGCTGGATGTGTTCCTGAATGAGCCGGCAAAGGATAACCCGCTGTTCGAGATGGAAAATGTCATCTGTACGCCGCATCTGGGCGCCGCGACCAGCGAGGCGCAGGAGAATGTGGCCATTCAGGTGGCCGAGCAGATTTCAGCATTTCTGAACAGCGGGGAGATTACCAACGCGCTGAACTTCCCCTCGATTTCCGCCGAAGAAGCACCGCGCCTCACTCCATTTGTCAAGCTGGCCGAGGCGCTGGGCTCGTTCGCCGGTCAGCTAACGGAAAGCGGCATCACCGGCCTGCGTATTGAATATGAAGGCGATGTGGCCTCCCTGAATACCAAGCCGATGACGGCGGCGGCGCTGACGGGGCTGTTGCGGCCGCTGCTTGGGGAGGTGAACATGGTTTCGGCCCCCGCACTGGCCAGAGAGCGCGGCATGAAGGTGGAGACCATAACCCGCGAGCAGCAGGGGGCTTATGAGAACTATATCCGCCTGAGCGTTGTGACCGAGCGCCAGGAACGCTCGATTGCCGGAACCGTTTTCGGCAATGGCGACCCGCGGCTCATTCAGGTCAAGGGCATCAGTATGGAAGCGGAATTTTCCCCCGATATGCTTTATATCACCAATGCCGACAAGCCGGGCTTTATCGGGCGGCTGGGCACGCTTCTTGGAGACCTCAACATCAATATCGCCAACTTCAATCTGGGGCGGATGTCGGCGGGGGAGGACGCCATTGCGCTGCTCAATATCGACAGCGAGATGTCGGAGGAACAGCTGGCAAAGGTCGCCGCGCTTGAAGGGGTGGTGCAGGCCAAGTCGCTCAGGTTTTGAGGGGTTTTGCAACTTTTTTTCTCGTCCTTCGAGACGGCCTTCGGCCTCCTCAGGATGAGGGGTGGGAATGGTGGTTGGACTTGTTTAAAAAGGGGAAAGCCGTCATTGCGAGGAGCATCAGCGACGAAGCAATTCAGGGTTGGTTGCTGCAGGTTTTTTTGGGATTTCTGGATTGCCGCGCACCCTCCGGGTGCTCGCAATGACGTTTCGTGGGCAGATGGCGCGAAGAAAGATGGATACACGGGTCAGTTCGGTCTCGCGCCGACATGCTGGTCGGTCTTACGCCCACAGGCTGCCTGAGTATGATGAGTGTGCTAGTCATCAGTCTGTGCCGCAAAAACAAGAACGATGGAACATTTTGAATGAAAAATATTAGCCTGCCAGATTCCGAAACCCCGTGGACGGCGCTCAAGGGCGTGAAATCCATCAAGGTTGCGCCCGCTTCCGGTCCCGTGGTGGCCGAGTTGATGGTTTCGGGTTCAAAGAGCGTTTCCAACCGGGCGCTGATACTGGCGGCGATGGCCGAGGGGACCAGCGTACTTTCCGGCCTGTTGCGCTCGGACGACACCTGGTGGTGTGCCGATGCGCTCAAAAGGCTGGGCGCGGGGGTTGTATTTGAAGGCACAAGTGCCACCATTGCCGGCATTGGCCGGACCCGACCCAAATCGGGGCCGTTGCATGTGGGCTCGGCCGGCACCATAGCGCGCTTTCTGCCGCCGATGCTGGCGGCGGGGGACGCAGGAACATGGAAAATCACAGCTTCAAAACAGATGAGCAAGCGCCCGGTGGGGCCGCTGTTTGACGCTCTGAGGGCCGGGGGGGCGGAAATCGAGTGCCTTGAGCAAGAGAATTGCTTTCCCGCAATTATTCACGGGAACAGTTTTGCGGGCGGTCAAATCACCATGTCCGGGGCGGTGTCGAGCCAGTTCATCTCCGGGGTGCTGATGGGGGGCGGTCAGGCAAAAAACGGTGTTGAGCTTGGCGTTGAGGGGGGCATCGTACAGAGCGAATATGTGCAGATTACCCTTGATGTCATGCGCCATTTTGGTGCCCAAATCGATGCGGCGGCGGATTTTACAAAATTCAGCGTGGTGCCGGGGAGTTACCGCGCCCGTGACCTGGCGGTGGAGGCCGATGCTTCAACGGCAACCTATTTTGGAGCGCTGGCGGCGGTGAGCCGCGGCAAAATTACCATGGGCAATCTGGGCAAGAATACGCGCCAGCCCGATTATGGATTTCTTGAAATTCTGGAGCGCATGGGCTGCGTAGTGGAACGCTCGGAAACGGCGACCAGCGTGAGCATGGAGGGGCAGCTCAAGGGCGGGTTTTCAGTGGATATGCGTCCGCTCTCGGATGCGACCCTGACGCTGGCGGCCATCGCCCCGTTTGCCGACGGGCCCATTCACATGCACGGGGTGGCCCATATCCGCCATCATGAATGCGACCGTATTTCCGCCATGTGTGCTTCGCTCAGCCAATTGGGCATCAAGGTCGAAGAGCATGAGGACGGGCTGACGGTTTATCCCGGTTCCCCCCGTTTTGGTGTGCTCGACACGTTTGAGGACCACCGCATGGTGATGGCGCTGGCGGTGCTGGGGGTTGCCGGGGAGGGCATAGAATTGCTGGGCCCTGAAAGCGTTTCCAAGACCTGCCCCAGTTTTTTCGAACAACTGGGCACCATCGGGCTGAAAAGCGAAGAAATCAGGGGTTAATAATGCGGTGGCGGTTCGCCGGTGCTCTGGTCGGGGGGCGAGAGGTCGGCAAGCTGTTCGCCAAGGCGGGAGATTTCGCGGCGCAGCCTGTCGAACTCACTCCACTGGGAGGTGATGGTCTGGTTCAACTCCTCGATGGTCTGGTCCTGAAAGGCGATGCGGGTTTCGAGCTGTTCGATTTTCTTTTCGAGTTGGGCAAGCTGGGACATGGGAGTTTCTTGTTGGTTGCGTGAATTGGGGCCTGTCGCAAGGGCCAGCTTACAGGAGTCTGGCTTGAAGGTCATGGGCCCGGAGCCGGTATTCAGACCGTTGGCGGGAGAAAACCCGACCGAGGTCTGATTGTATGGCCGTTGATTGAAGTATAGGTTGGCCCGCGAAAAGCGATTTGGAAACGCCGTTCCTGGCTGTTCCGGGTGCTTTTGGTCTTGGGGATTTGGGGGATTTTTTCTGGCCCGGTTTTGGAAAAATTTCAGTTTAACCCAGCAGTTTGCGCTGGCCGCCGGCATTGTCATGCTCGGGGGCATGTTTCTTGTGGGCAACTGGGTTGAGGAACAGATCAAGCGGGGTGTAACGGCAAATGCCGCGGTGAGCACGGCATTGCTGCTGGACAGTTTTATTACCCCGCTGGCTCAGGAGCTTCAGGATACCGACACGCTGACCATCGGGCCGGTGCTGGCGCTTGATGAGTTGCTGAAAAACTCCAGTTTCGCCGACAAGGTAGTGGGGCTGAGGCTGTGGAAGCCCGATGGCACCGTGGCCTATAGCGACGACCTGTCGCTGGTGGGGGAAAAGTTCGAGGTTTCGGACAGTCTGAAACAGGCCAGCGCGGGCAATGTTGTTTCCGAATTCAGTCTGGAGGGGCTGCTGGACAATGTGGAGGGGCCGGATGGCGGCCGGCCGCTGCTGGAAATATACAGCCCCATCCGCGCCCAGTGGACGGGGGAAGTCATCGCCGTCATCGAGATTTACGAGGATGCGACTGAACTGGCCCAGACCCTTTCCGAGGCGCGGCGCAACACCTGGCTGGTGGTGGCAAGCGTAACCATTTCCATGGTGCTGGTGTTGCTGACCATTGTTGATGCGGGCTCGGAGCTTATCGGGCGGCAACGACAGTCTCTGGAAAAGGCCCTTTGTGCAAACAAGGCGCTGTTGCGCCGGGTGGAGCGGGCCAGCGGGCGCTCGGCGGAACTGACCGAGCAGCAATTGCGCCGGGTCAGTGCCGACCTGCACGACGGGCCGGCGCAACTGGTCTCCCTAGCGGCGCTGCGCATGGGTTCCCTGTCGCTGTCGCGCGATGACAAGAAAACGCAAGGGGAAGTTGCGGTTATTTCCCAGGCTCTGGCCGACGCCATGCAGGACATCAGGAATATCTGCAACGGACTGTCTCTGCCTGAAATTGAAAACCAGAGTCTGACCCAGATGGTCAATGCTGTTGTGGGCTCCCACGAGGCGCGCACAAAGAGCCATGTTGAAGTGCGGCTGTCGGGGGGCGAGGCGGCACTGGCCCCGCATGTGAAAATCTGCCTTTACCGGTTTTTGCAGGAGGGGCTGAACAATGCCTATCGTCATGCAAAGGGTCAAAATCCGCGCATCATTGTTGAAGTTGATGAAAACGGAGTGCTGAACGCCAGTGTTCAGAACGGCCTGAACGGGGCGGCGGACAGTGAAGTCAGAAAAAACCCCAAGCGCGGACCGGGCATCGGCCTGAGGGGCTTGCGCGAGAGGGTCGAGGCGTTGGGGGGCAGTTTTGCTTTCAGCCAGTCCAAAACCCGGGGCGCGAAGTTGCAGATGCAGGTTAACATAGAGACGGGAACACAGGCATGAGTGGTAAACCGCGACTTATTGTAGTTGACGACCATCCGCTTTACCGGGACGGAGTTGTGCGTTCGCTTGATGACAGCGGGCTGTTTGAGATTGTGGGCACGGGGGCGGATTGCAAAAGCGCGCTGGAACTGGTTCAGGAGCTGAGGCCGGATGTGGCGTTGCTGGATATTTCCATGCCGGGGGGAGGCCTGACAGCGCTTGGTGAAATGCGACAAAAGCACCCCGGCATAAAAGCCATCATGCTGACGGTTTCAGAAAACGATGCGGACGTGCTGGCAGCGCTGAGTTCGGGGGCGCAAGGCTATGTGCTCAAAGGGGTGGGGGGGCGCGAACTGGCGGGGATTGTTGCTGATGTGGCGGCGGGCGGTTCCTATGTGTCTCCGGCGCTGGCAGCGCGGGTTCTTGTGGCAGTGCAGGAGGGGGGTACGGGCGGAGCAGGCCCGGACATTGCAAGCCTTACCAAGCGCGAAGAGCAGATTTTGCGGCTGGTCACAGAAGGCAAAAGCAACAAGGAAATTGCCATCGCACTGGACCTGCAGGAGAAAACCATCAAGCACCACATGACCAGCGTTTTGAGCAAGCTCAAGGTACGCAACCGTGTGGAGGCCGCGGTGCTGGCCCGGGATTTCTGGGCCTGATCCCTACTAAATGAGTGTCCAGGACGCAACGCCCCGCAAGGGGGGAAACGTGCGGCGATGGCGACCGGCCGGGGCCTGCCCGGTAAAAAAACGCACCTGATCTGGGGTGAGATCAGGTGCGTTCCGGGTCTTCTAGTGCTTGGGGTATCAGAAGACCGAACTGAGACGGGTAATGTCGGCATCCGTGGCTGGGCGCGAGATAATTTCGTTGCCGTTGGGATCCTTCAATTCATAACGGCCGTTTTCAATCTCTTCCTTCCAGCCGTCGGAATATTTGATCTCGATGCTGTTTGCATCGCGTTCAGCCTTGACGATGGTTGAACCGTTGCGCAGGGACTCCAAGAAGTCGGCAAGGTCCATCGGCCGGGAATTGTTGTGATACTCGTCGTCATCATCGTCGTCGTCGTCGTCGTTGTCATCGTCGTCGTCATCATCGTCGTCGTCGTC
>DROE01000278.1 GCA_011322005.1 Devosia sp. | reverse complement strand
CGAAAATGGTTACCTCGTACCCCGGCCATGGCTGCCGGGTTGACCGACCATATCTGGACTGTTAAGGAACTGTTGACGACTTTGCCTTTACCAAGAAATGGTATCAACACCTAAGAGGGGGACCATCTAATCGCGGGCTTGATTGCTTATGCTCTTCAGCCCAAAAAGCCCTCCCTCTATCTCCATGAAACCCCCCCCGCTGTCTGTCCTTAAACGCAACTCAAGTTAGTTGCAAAGTCTGACAGGTTGTTCTCCATCTTTTGAGTGTTTGTCTACATTGCTTACCAAAAGATGTACTATGTTGCGCAATCTTTTTACACCCCAATGCTCCGGGATGCGCGGCAGCCAGGGGATGCAGGTCTCTTTGTAGGCCGGGTAGGGGGGCAGGGCGGGGGTCATAAACCGAGCACCTTTTCAAACCACAGGAGCGCGGCTTCGCCGTCTTTGCGGGTGATGGCATCTACCGTACGGTTGTGGCGCAGGGCGTTCCGCAAACCAGCCAGTTGGGCAAAGCGAGAATTGACCTGTCCCTTATCGCGAAAACGGGGGGCAAATTGCGGCCAAAGCGATTTGGAGGTGATGATGTCTTGTAATTCGCGCAAGTCGGCAAATTGCAACTGGCCGGTCAGCGTTTTGTAATCCCTATCGTTCATAGCCGGGTTACGCCGCAGTGCCGGGTCCAGACGGGTGCGTATTTTTTGCGAGACGTGGCCGGGCAGGCGGGAAGAATCCCCCTCCAGGGTATCGCTAATAACAGCCCGCAAGCCTAATTCCACGGCCTCAATGCGTGCGTCCAGCAGGCGCAGGGCAGGCTGCATATCCAAACGCCCTTTGATGAGCAAGTCGTCAATAGCCTGTTTGATGGTGCGTTCCCGCTCGCGAATGAAGGCTTCAAAATCATCCGTCGTGAACGGATTACGCAAGAGGATGTCGAAGGCGTCCGGCGAAATCAAATGGGATTCAAAAATCTCCCGCACGGTGGCTTCCCCATTTTGTGCAATCATTTCGGGCAAATACTCGTTGGGCAATCGGTCTCGAATGACATGCCGGTTGGTTTCGGATGTCAGCGGCGTGCGATTCAGAATCGTATCAATGCGAACGTCCTTCAGGTTCGCGGCATCATCCCAGGATGCGGGGATGATATGGTGGTCGTCAATATCATCATACTGCGGGGACGTGCCAGAAACCCAGTCTTTGGCGCCTTGCAGAATCAGCAGATTGAAGATGCCGTTGTAAATGGATGAACCGCGTTTGACTTCCCGGCGGAGGTCCAACGTTGGGAACCGGGTCTTGAACTCGCCCAGTACGGCCGGAGAAGCCGTCTCGTCTTCCAGCCAGGTCTTGAAATCGATGAAATCGCGGGCACTGGTGGACTCCACCGAACCGGAATAACGATTGGTGAAAACGCTCGCCCAATACCACATTTTGACCTTGCGCTGGGCATCCATACGGCGTTCCGGAGCAAGTGACTGGATGTAGGACTGCATGGCAGCAAAGGCTGGCAGGATGGAGACATAAGGCATGAAGCGAGATGAAACTGCGCCAAATTCATGCGGGTGCTGTAGAATTTTGATAGACTTTTCCAGCGCCGCGACCGATTGCTCCCAAAGACTGCTGAACTCCTGTGCATCGCGAATGAGAATTTCCTTATGCCGTTTGCCATTCGAGTCGCGCACAGTCTTTGCCTGCCCCGGCAAAAGATAATACAGGTATTTCGGGGAACAATATCCCTGACGTAGCAGCGACATGGTTTGCAGGATGTAGCGGTCCATGCGGTTGGTTTCCACCGCGGCCAGCCGGGGTTTTGCCTGCCGCCACATATGTTTGAGTTGCAAACCTTTTGGCTTGAGCAGCGCGTTGATAAGGTCAAAGACATCCAGCCGTACCCCGCGGCTGTTGATTTGGGTAAAAATGTCGCAGACTTTGTCTACAGGGAGGTCTTTATCCAGTTCGACATAAGCAATCTGGTATTCTGTGGTGATTTCTTTCAGGTACAAACCGAAATCGTGGGCATCGCTGGCAAGCCGTTGGGCATGTTGTGCTGCGGCTTCGTCTCCGGCTTCCCGCTCCGCTGCGGCTTTACGTTGCCAGTATTGCTCGTAGCCTTGTACCCAGTTTGGCAACTCCCAGCCCCCCTGCCCGACAATGAACAAAGGGAAAATATGTTCCTCGTATTGGCGTTCTCTGTCTTCCAGTAACCCGCGCCAACGGGAAGAAAGCCAGTCATAGTAAAAAGCCTCATCGTAATTTTCTGCCATGAACTGGTCCACGCGGATGAAATAAAAAGCCCGGCTGGCACGATTCGGCAAGGGAACGTCGGGGGCGGTAAAGACATAGTACATCGCGGTCAACCGCTGTTGACCATCCAGAACAATGTATGCTGGCTTACCATTTCCCCCCTTGAAGCCGTAAATGGGTTCGCAGGCCAGTGCCGCAAAATTTTTCTTGTCCCCCTTCCACAGCAGCAAGCCCCCAATGTAGTAATCCAGGAAAATGGAGCGCATTAAATCACGGATATCCCAGGGCTGCCACTCAAATTCACGCTGGAAGTCCGGGATAACAAACTGGCCTTCTTTGAGTTTGTCCACCAATGAATTCAAACTGATATGATCGGGTTTTTGTGCGTCTCTCATGTTTATCCCTCCAGAATCTCTTTGAGTAAGTTTTCGGCCTCGCGTTCTACCGCCAGCAGGTCGGCGCGGATTTCATCCAGCGGGCGCAGCGGCTGGGGCTTGTAAAAATAGCGGTTGAAGTTGATTTCGTAGCCGATTTTGACTTTATCGGGGTCGTACTAGGCATCCGGGGCGTAGGGCAGCACTTCGCGGCGCAAAAAGGTTTCGATGCCGCCTTCTTCCAGCAGCGGGATTTGCTCGCTGTCGCGCAGGTCGGGGTCGGGTTCGTAGGCCACCACCCGCGGCTTGCCTTTGATGGTGGTTTCAAACAGGCCGCGCAGCGGGTCGGGCGGTGTGCCAGGCTTGTGAATTTTGCGGATGACGGGCGGGACGTCTGCGGCGCGCTCCCGGCTGGCCTTCAGGCGTTTGATTTCCGCCGCGGTGTACGCCCGCTCCGGGTCAATGCCGCGCAGGCGCAGGGGGCGTTCCACGCGCACCTTCCAGTAGCCGAAGGCCTGGTTGGGGAAAATCTTGCTGTGTTCGTTTTCTTCGAAAGCCAGGAAGGTTTGTAAAATGCGCTGCCGGTCTTGCGGGCGAGTTCGCAGTTTTTCTTGCCCAGGTTTTTGCGCAACGGGCGGAACCACCGGGTGGCGTCAATCAACTGCACCACCCCGCGGCGGCGGGCTTCCTTGCGGTTGCTCAGCACCCAGATGTAGGTGGCGATGCCGGTGTTGTAGAACATGTTGAGCGGCAGGGCGATGATGGCTTCCAGCCAGTCGTTTTCCAGAATCCAGCGGCAGATGTTGCTTTCGCCTTGCCCGGCATCGCCGGTGAAAAGCGAACTGCCGTTGTGGATGTGGGCGATGCGGCTGCCCAAGGGGGTGCCGAACTTCATCTTGTGCAGTTTGTTGACCAGGAAGAGCAACTGCCCGTCGCTGGAGCGCGTCACCAGGCTGAATTCCGGGTCGCCGTTGTGCTGGATGATGAAGCGCGGGTCGCTGAAGTGCTTCTTGCCGCCCATGCGTTCCAGGTCGGTCTTCCAACTCTTGCCATAGGGCGGATTGGAAAGCATGAAGTCGAAGCGTTTGTCGGGGAAAGCATCCTGCGAGAGGGTGGAGCCGTTGGCGATGTTTTCGGCCTCGTCGCCTTCGCCCTTCAGCAGCAGGTCGGCTTTGGCAATGGCGTAGGTCTCCGGGTTGATTTCCTGCCCGAAAAGGTGTACCGAGACCCGCTTGCCGCGCGCCTGAGCGAGTTCCTGCAGGCGGGCTTCCGCCAGGGTCAGCATGCCGCCGGTGCCACAAGCGCCATCGTAAATCAGGTAGGTGCTGGATTCAATCTGGTCGGCGATGGGCTGGAAAATCAAATCGGCCATCAGGGTCACCACGTCGCGGGGCGTGAAGTGTTCCCCGGCTTCTTCGTTGTTTTCTTCGTTGAAGCGGCGGATGAGTTCTTCGAAGATGGTGCCCATGGCGTGGTTGTCCAGGCCGGGCAGGCGCACCGTCCCGTCGGCGTTGAGCACCGGTTGGGGGCTGAGATTGATGCGGGGGTCGAGGAATTTTTCAATCAGCGCGCCCAGGATGTCGTTTTCCACCAGGGTGGGAATCTGGTTGCGGAATTTGAATTTGTTCAGGATTTCCTGCACGTTGGGCGAAAAACCGTCCAGATAAGCGCGGAAGTCGGCTTCCAGTTGCTGGCTGGTAGCGCGGCTGCGCAAGTCGCGCAGGGTGAAGGGCGACGTGTTGTAAAAAGCCTGCCCGGCTGCGCTTTGCAGAGCGCCGTCCTGGTTGACGATGTCGGCGGCGTCCATTTGCTTCTTGACGTCCAGAACCTTCGCTTTTGTCGGCTCCAGGACCGCGTCCAGCCGCCGGATGACGGTCATCGGCAGGATGACATCCCGGTATTTAACCATTGGTGCTAGTTAGAGAGAGAATTGAGCAATGCTGATATCGAAAGGTTTTGCGTCTGGATTGAGTCGATGGAATAAGTCCAAAAGGACATTAAACATAGCAGAGACATAAGCCAAGCGTGCTTGAATGTAATCTGCAACACGATGTCGGATACGCTTCAGGTCACACACCATCGTGACCATAGAAAAAGCCGTCTCGATGCACATGCGCTCGTTCCAAGTGCCCTTTTTGCAGAGTTTGAGATTTTCGGGCACGCCATGTTTACTGCGAAAGCCCCAATCAGCCAGGGCTATGGTTTGTCCAATGTAAGGTTCTACCACAGAATGAAAATGCTGATCATGAACGTTCATCGTAGCCCAGTCCCAATTGACCACTTGGCAATGCTCATTGAGTAACCAGCATAGCTTGATGCCTACGCTCCAACGTCCTTTATCGAGCCCTTTCTTCCCAACTTGCTGTGGACTGCGGTTTTCTCGGATGGGAAATAGCAATTCAATTGGATAGGTGTCTATGACGGTAAAGAAACTTGGTTCAGCCATGAGCGCCTTACACCAATCCTGGTGGGTTTTGAGCAGGCGTTGTAAGCGGGTGCGTTCTGGTAATTCGCCTTGACCGAACCAATTACCATAATCGCGTTTCAACCAGCGGTAGAAGGCACGGAAATAGCCGCCTTTGAGGGCGAACAAGATGCCAATCGTGACTAATTCGCTGGGATAGAGTTTTGCTTGAGGATGTTTCTTGATTTCTGGCAACATATCATCAACCCAACAGAAAATTTGTAGGATAATATCTTCTGTAGTCATGGGGCACCTCCTCGGGTTTGGTCACCACTGGAGGATACCCCATGACTCAACTAGCACCAAAGGTTACTAGAGCCTGTTATGCACTTTGTGGGGTAGGAAAGAGGGTTCGGGCAAAGCGTCGGAGCAGGAGGATGACAAAAGCCACAAAATGCAAGCCGCGCAGGACGTCAGCCCGACGCTCATAATCCCGGATTAGCCGCCTGAAGCGGGTGGTCCAGGCAAAGCTCCGTTCTACTATCCACCGTT
>DROE01000277.1 GCA_011322005.1 Devosia sp. | reverse complement strand
CATATTGTGCAACCGGTCGGCCAGCTTGACCAGCAGCACACGCACATCCTGAGAAATCGCAAGAAGAAGACTGCGAAGATTTTCCGCCTGCGCTTCTTCGCGGGTTACCAAATTGAGGCGTTCGATCTTGGTCAGCCCGTCGACAATCTCGCCGATCTGCTCACCGAAAAGTTTATCAATCTCCGCTCGCGTCGCGCTGGTGTCTTCTATTGTGTCGTGCAGAAGCGCAACGGCTATCGTTGCGTCATCAAGCTTTAAGTCCGTCAATATACCGGCAACTTCAAGCGGATGGGCAAAATAGGGGTCGCCCGATGCCCTGGTCTGGGTGCCGTGCTTTTGCATGGAATAGACATAGGCGCGATTGAGAAGGCCCTCGTCGGCGTGCGGGTTGTAGCTCAGCACACGCTCGACAAGTTCAAACTGACGCATCATCTGTTTGGGTCGCGCCCCCAATTGCCTTTAGCCCTTCATTTTCAAGCTGAACAAAATAGGCGTCGGCCTGGAACCGACGCCTATCCAAATAGTATAGGAAAGGACTGAAGATTTTCAATCGCTTCGAATTTGGGGCGGAAAAGCCCCTTGATGCTCAGCGCTCGTCGCGCCGATCAGGCGGCGAGAGGCTTTCAATACCGCGCAGCAATTCTTCTTCGCTCATGGAATCAAAGGTGATCTGATCGTCAAGTCCGGGCCCGGAAACTCCCTCAATTGCCGCTTCGGGCGGTTCATCAGGTTCGTCCACCTCCACATAACGTTGCAGCGAGTGAATGAGGTCTTCCTTGAGGTCCTCAGGTGAAATCGCTCCATCGCCGATTTCACGCAGAGCGACAACAGGGTTCTTGTCATTGTTGCGCGGAACCGTGATTTCCACGCCATTGGTAATCAGCCGGGCGCGGTGAGCCGCCATCAATATCAGATCAAATCTGTTGTCTACCTTGTCAATACAGTCTTCAACGGTGACACGGGCCACGTTCTGTCTCCTGAAACCGGGGGGGATTTTGGGCTACATACACCAATGCTGGACAGGTGACAAGCGGACGATGACGCTTAATTCGCATCAGATTGATTTGCACCTTGCACGCCGTTGTGCGAATAAATCATCAGGGTTTGGAAAAGCAAACGAAATTTCTCTCTCTCTTTTCTCCGACAGGGGTCACGGAAAACTGTCAGCGACCCTAGCGGTGCGGAGGGTTTGTCCCTAGATCCATTGCTGTGGAGGCAACCAAAATCCGGTTCAAGTTGCGGGATGTGGCAAACTGGAGGAGTTTCAAGATCATGTTTTTAGATTCACGCGACCGCGTCGTCGCAATAATTGATGGGGCCAATCTTTATGCGACCTCCAAGGCCATAGGTGTGGACATAGACTATAGGGCACTGCTCAGCGATTTTCAGCAACGGTGCCGCTTCATCAGAGCCTATTATTATACAGCCTATCTGGAAGATCAGGAATATTCTTCAATCCGGCCGTTGATCGACTGGCTGGACTATAATGGCTACACAATGGTGACCAAACCGGCCAAGGAGTTTTCAGATGCCGCGGGACGGCGCAAGATAAAGGGAAACATGGACATCGAAATTACGGTGGATGCCCTTGAATTGTCCCCCCACTATGATCACCTTATCCTGTTCTCGGGTGATGGGGACTTTACTGCACTGGTCGCAGCGTTGCAGCGAAAGGGCAAAAAGGTGAGCGTCGTTTCAACGCTTTCAACACCAACGCCAATGATAGCCGACGACTTGCGGCGGCAAGCGGACTTTTTTGTCGATGTTGTTGATCTGACCAAGAAGTTTGGTCGCCCGGTACCTGGTGCGCCGGTGAGCGACGACAGCTGAGGTGGACAGCAGACGTGACAAGCACCATCGCATCCGAAATGGATGCTCCATTAGATTGCCAGTTATGTCCGCGCCTGGTTGAATTGAGGAGACAGGCGCGGGAAAAAAATCCTGACTGGTTTAACGCGCCAGTGCCGGTTTGGGGTGATGTGGAGGCGAAGCTCTTCATCATCGGCCTGGCACCAGGCATGCAGGGAGCCAACCGCACCGGGCGGCCATTCACCGGAGATTTTGCCGGAGACCTCTTGTTTGCAACCCTTGAGAAAGCGGGTCTGACAAACGGCAGATATGGCAAGCACCTCGACGATGGATTTTCTCTATCGGGCGTGCTGATTGCCAATGCGGTCAGATGCGTGCCACCGCAAAACAAACCCACCGGTCCCGAAATCGTCAATTGCCGTCCGTTTTTGCAGGCGACACTGGCTGCCCGCGCTCAGGCGCAAACCTTTTTGGCTCTGGGGCGCATCGCCCATGATACTTTTTTGAGTACGCTTGGCTTAAGGCGGGCCTCTTATCCCTTCGGACATGGCGTCCGCCACGAATTGGGAGGGGGACGTGTGCTTTATGATTCCTATCACTGCTCGCGTTACAACACCAACACGCGCCGCCTGACGCCCGAAATGTTTGAAAGCGTGGTGTTTGCTGCGGCAAGGGAGGCGGGAATCGGCGGGGATTTATAGCTTGCTGGCTTTGAAGAAAATGAATCCGGCTCGCCCTTCAAGGCGTTGATTTTATTTGTAATGGGACTTCATCAGCCGGGATTTTTCACGCTGCCAGTCGCGCTTTTTCATCGTTTGGCGCTTGTCCACCTTGCTTTTGCCCTTGCCCAGGCCAAGCAGAAGTTTGACCAGTCCGCGTTCGTTGAAATAGATTTTCAGAGGCACGATGGTGTTTCCGGCCCGCTGGACCTCGCCGGTCAGGCGGGAAAGCTCTTTCTTTGAAACCAGAAGTTTGCGCGGCCGGCGCTCGGCATGATTGAACTGGTTGGCCTGCACATATTCGGGGATGTAGGAGTTGACGAGCCACAGCTCCCCCTTCTCCGGGGAGGCATAGCTTTCTGTAATCTGGGCTTTTCCGTTTCGCAAAGAACGTACTTCGGTGCCGGTCAACACAATACCGGCTTCCAGAGTGTCACTTATCTCGTAGTCAAAGCGCGCGCGGCGGTTCTCCGCTATTTTTCCGGTGGTTAACTTGGGTTTGGCATTTCTGGGAGAGGTCAATGAACGGTCCTCAGATCAGCCCGGCGTGGGCAAGAGCCTTGTCGATCTGCGCCTCGATTTCGGCACTCACCGGCACGATGGGCAGACGCACTTCGGCCGAGCACAGCCCCAGCTTCTGGGCCGCGTATTTGACCCCGGCCGGACTTGGTTGTGCAAACAGGGCAACATGAAGGGGCACCAGCCTGTCCTGAATCTCAAGAGCGGCGGCGAAATCGCCGTTGGCCATAAGGGACTGAAACTCTGCGCAAAGTGCCGGGGCAACGTTGGAGGTAACGGATATGCACCCCCTCCCCCCGTGGGCATTGTAACCAAGGGCAGTAATATCCTCACCTGACAGCTGGATGAAATCCTCACCCAATGCGTTGCGCTCGCGACTGACGCGGCTCATGCTGGTGGTGGCGTCTTTTACGCCGGCGATATTGGGACAGGCTTCACGCAGACGGACCATGGTTTCAATGTCGATTGTAACGACAGAACGGGCCGGAATATTGTAAAGAATTACCGGCAGGTCCATGGAATTTGCAACGGCCTTGAAATGCTGAAACAGGCCCTCCTGACCGGGCTTGTTGTAATAGGGTGAAACCGACAGGATGCCATCGGCTCCGGCCTGCTTGGCAAACTTTGCCAGAGCAACTGCTTCAGCGGTGGAGTTCGACCCGGCCCCTGCGATTACCGGCACCCGTCCTGCCGCCACCTCGACGCACTGGGAAACAATAGCACGATGTTCATCGTGGCTGACCGTGGGAGACTCGCCAGTCGTGCCAACCGGAACCAGCCCGTTCGTGCCTTCACTTATCTGAAATTCGATAAGGTCACCAAACGCTTTCTCGTCAACACCGCCGTTGCGAAACGGGGTGATAAGGGCGGTAATCGATCCGTTGAACATCTTGCTTCCTTGTGACGAACGCGAAGCGTTTCCTGGCGTTTTTGGGGTTGGTTTTGCCTCAAAATGGGCTGATTGGTTTCATTTTTTTGGCGCAATGGCGCCGGTTTTTTGCACCATAGTTGCAGAGTATGATGACGACAAGGGGCATTTGAGCCCGAAATCCATCATTCAGTTTTCCTGTGGCAACACAATTTTCACCATGGGGAATTATCATGGCTCTTTCTGTCGGGGTTGGGGCGCCTCGTTGGAACAAACTGAGTAAATGCAGGATGGACCAATGTTTTTTAACCTCAGGCTTGCGTACCTAGCCGCGATATCTATTTTCGTTTTGTCGGCCATCAATCCCGTAGCTGTTGCCGACAACCACATAGACAACACCGTCACAGGCTCAATCACAGCCAGCGCACCCGAGGAGTTTCCGCGCGGCTCCTCCAGCTTCCGGCAGGCAATGGCGCTGTTGGCCGACGGAAACTACGCTGAGGCCTATCGGCTTGCACGTGGGTTTTCCAGTTCGGCGGAACGTCGTACCATCCAGTGGGCTGCCATATATTTTGGAGGGGGCGAGGTTGACGCCGCCAGCGTTATCCGCTTCAGCGCGGATGCGCCCGAGTATGCCACAGCCCGCCTCTATCGTACCCGCGTGGAACAGGCTCTCGTGAAGGCTAATGCGGGCAAGGACGCAATTATCTCCAACCTTGGCGGTTCCATGCCTCTGACCATTGACGGCCAGATAGCTTTGGCCCGATCATATCTGGAAGATGGTCAACGGGAGCGCTCGCTCCGCATCGCCCGTCAGATTTGGACCACAAATTTCCTCAGCACCGAGCAGGAAGAGTTGATGCGGGCCGATTTTGCCCCGCTATTGAAACGCGAGGACCACTGGAAGCGTGCAGTCTATCTTTTGATGAACGACCGGGCCCGGGGCGCCGAGCGGATAATGAACTACCTGTCGCCGGCGCAGAAATCCCTGGCGCTGGCACGCATTGCGGTGGCGCGCAAACAGGCAAATGCCGCAGACCTGCTTGACCGGGTGGACCCCGCTTATCGCAACCATCCGCTGTTTTACTTTTCCCGAGCGCAGTATTCGCGGCGGGCCGGAAACTTCGTTTTTGCGGTGGATATGCTGAACCGCGCAAACAGCGCTGAGGCCGCCACGTCTGCCTGGTGGTATGAGCGACGCTATGTTGCGCGAAAATTACTCGCAGCGGGTGATGCCCGCAACGCCTATCGTGTGGTGGCTGCCTATACGCAGGGGCCGGAGGGTCGGCTGGTGGACGCGAGTTTCCATGCAGGCTGGATTTCATTGTCGTTCTTGGGCGATGCGCAAACCGCGGCAGCGCATTTTGAGAAAATGCGCTCCATGTCCACGCTCTCAAGCACTATCACCCAGTCCAATTACTGGCTGGGACGGGCACTGACCAAGCTGGGCGATGCCGAGGGCGCGCGCCGCGCCTTTGAAAGAGCCGCACAATACCACACCACCTATTACGGCCAGTTGGCACAGTACCGTCTTGGCAACACCGATGTGGATTTCCGTGCCCTGCCCCCATCTGACGGCAGCGAAGCCCGGTTCAACTCCCGTGAACTGGTGACAGGCGTAAGGTTGCTGGCAGCGAACGGGCAGATCAAAATGGCGGAAACCCTGCTGGGCCGGCTGCTCTACCAGGTTGATGAGCCCGGGGAAATGCTGCTGACCGCCCGGCTGGCACAAAGCATCAACGCCCACCAACTCGCCATTCTGATGGCCAACATCGCCGATCGCAAGGGAGTAGCTCTGGACCTGTTCAACTATCCACGCGACGGAATACCCTCCAATGCCCGCCTTGCCAGCGTGGACCCCGCTGCGGTTTATGCCGTTGCCCGGCAGGAGAGCCGGTTCGACGCGGACGCCATATCGTCCGCCGGTGCGCGCGGGCTCATGCAGTTGATGCCGGCAACGGCCAAGGAGACCGCCAACCGGCTGGGCATAGGCTACTCCTTCGGCCGGCTGACCAGCGACCCGGCATACAACGCACTTCTGGGATCGACCTATCTCAAAGCACAGTTGGCGCGCTATGACGGCTCCTTGATCCTGGCAGCGGGCGCGTACAATGCCGGTGCGGGGAATGTCAACAAATGGATCGCTACGTTCGGCAATCCGTCCGAGGGTTCGGTTGACCCGGTAGTTTGGATTGAGCTCATTCCATTTGTAGAGACGCGCAAGTATGTGCAGCGGGTCCTGGCCAACTACATGTTTTACCGGGAAAGGCTGGGGAACAGCGAAATGACCATTGCCCAGGTTCTCAGACGCATTCCCTTGCAGTAAACCAGAGAACCCATCGCAAGGAATGCCGGTGCCCTTCGGGGCGCAGTTTTTCCTCCCCGCGCTGAGCGGAGAAACCTCGCGGGAGGGCAGTGCACCGGTGAGCTTGTGTTTCAGGAACTGCTTGGGTAAGACCGCCTGATGTCTAACCGACCATTTCCTCCAGACGACCATCCCGCTCTTGCGCGGCTTCCCGTCAACTACATCTCCGGTGCGCCGGCGGGTTCAAGGCTTGCGGTGCACGTGGCGGGCAAACTGGATGATGTCAGAATACCGCTTATCTGTGTGCACGGATATTACAGAAACATGAGCGATTTCGGCGATTTTATTCCGCAATTTCATAGACTTGGTGAAAGAGATTGGCCGATTGTTCTCGTTGATCTTCTGGGGCGGGGGCGGTCATCCGACCGGGCGGAACCGGCGAATTATACAACCCCCAATGATGGGGATGACATCGCATCGGTCGCCACAGCACTTGGCATAGAGGTTGCCGTTATCCTTGGACAGGGGCACGGCGGTCAGGTGGCCATGGCCCTGGGCGCAGGGCATTCTTCGCTGATTGCAGGGTCCGTGCTCATTGACGCCAGTCCTATTGTTGATACACCGGGGCTCGTGCGCGCGCGCGATAACATGGCGCTGATGGGAAGCGTTCGCGGACAACAACAACTCATGCGGGTTGCCCATCAGGTCTACGCAAACGCTTACCCCGGCGCGAGCGACGCGGAGTTGCGCGAGTTAACCGCCCGAACCCACACGGTCATGAAGAACGGCAGGGTTGCTGCCTATTTTGATAACTACCTGCTCAAGCGGTTGGAGAAAATTAGGGTTGAAGACATTTTCACGGCGCAATGGGCGCTGTTCAACAACCTGGCTGGAGCGCCCATGATGCTGATGCGTACGCAGCTTACCGACCAGTTGCAGCGCGCCACCTTCGAGCGCATGGCAAGTCTTCGTTCCGACGCGGTGCAACTGGTCATTCCGGGTCAGGGCTCGCCGGCACTCCTGTCGGGCGAGGATGAGGTTGGTGCCATCGTTGATTTTGTGCGCTTCGTTAGTGATGGCGCGCGCCGGTCAGGAATTGTTGCAGGTTGACAAACATACAGGATTAAGAGTTGGGCGCGCCGGACACGAAAAAGCGCTCAGGAGCGGGAAAGACTCTTGGCCTGTTCAACCCAGCCGTCTCGCGCGATTCGTCCCTTGAACGAAAGATAGCTGTCAACCCAGTTCACTGCCGCGCTGTCCCAAGCGGCAATCTGATCAAAATGATAAATGCCCAGTTCATTCAGTTTTTTCTCAAGTTTAGGCCCTATTCCCTTGATTTTCTTCAGATTGTCGGCCCCATCTCTTCGCGGCGCTTCGAGGCCTCGGGGGCGCCCGGCTTCGTTCTTTGGCGTTGCCGGGTCGCTTGGCGACGCCTGCAAGACTTTCGCCGGTGTTGCCTTCTCGGGCTCGGCGCCGGGAGTGGACAAAGATTCTGGTGAGGGGGCAGAGGGTTCCGGCGTGGTTTTGCCGGCAGCATGCCGGGCAAGAACCCTTTGCACGGCCCAGCCGATTATGCACCCCAGAAGGAATGCAACGAGCAGGAACAGCGCCACTTCAATTATG
>DROE01000276.1 GCA_011322005.1 Devosia sp. | reverse complement strand
TGCCTCCGTGGGTATTAACAGGGAATCGCACTGCTATGGCTGTCATCAATAAATCGAAACTCACCGAAACGGACATCATCACCAAATTCGTCCTTCCCGCGATCAAAGACGCGGGCTGGGATGACATGACCCAGATTCGTCAGGAAGTGAAACTCCGGGATGGCAAAGTCGTGGTGCGCGGCCAGGCAGCTGCTCGCAAGAAAGTGAAATCCGCCGACATCGTGTTGTATCACAAACCCAGCATGCCGCTGGCGGTGATCGAAGCCAAAGCCAACAAACACGACATCGGCAAAGGTATGCAGCAAGGGATGGATTATGCCAACCTGCTGGAAGTACCCTTCATTTTCGCCACCAACGGCGATGGTTTCATCTTCCACGACAAAACCAACCTCGCCGCGCTGGAAACCGAAATCCGCCTGGAAGATTTCCCCACTCCGGCACAACTCTGGCAAAAATTCTGTGTGTGGAAGGGCTACACCGAAGCACAGCTGCCCATGATCACCCAGGATTATCACGATGATGGCAGCGGTAAATCCCCGCGTTACTACCAGCTCCAGGCCATCAACAAAACCATAGAAGCCATCTCACAGGGCCAGGACCGCGTGTTGCTGGTGATGGCGACCGGCACAGGCAAAACCTACACCGCGTTTCAAATCATCTGGCGCTTGTGGAAGGCCCGCCACAAAAAACGCATCCTGTTTTTGGCGGATCGCAATATCCTCGTGGATCAAACCCGTGTTAACGACTTTCAGCCCTTCGGTCAGGCGATGACCAAAATTACGGGGCGAACCGTCGACCCCGCCTATGAAATCCACCTCGCGCTGTACCAGGCGCTTACCGGCCCCGAAGAATCACAAAAAGCCTACAAGCAGGTTGACCCCGACTTTTTCGACCTGATCATTATTGACGAGTGCCACCGGGGCAGTGCGGCCGACGACAGCGCCTGGCGGGAAATCCTGGAATATTTCAGCAGCGCCACCCAGGTCGGTCTCACCGCCACGCCAAAAGAGACCGAGCAAGTCTCCAGCACCGATTATTTTGGCGATCCCGTTTACACCTACTCCCTCAAGCAAGGCATCGAAGACGGCTTTCTCGCGCCCTATAAAGTGGTGCGGGTCGATATTGATATCGACCTTCAGGGCTGGCGGCCCACCAAAGGGCAGGTCGACAAAAACGGGGAGGTCGTGGACGACAGGATCTACAACCAGAAAGACTTCGACCGCACTCTGGTCATTGATGAGCGCACCGAGCTGGTCGCAAAAACCATCACCAGCTACCTTAAACGCACCGACCCCATGGCGAAAACCATCGTCTTTTGCAACGATATTGACCACGCTGAACGCATGCGCCGCGCCCTGGTGAATCTCAACCCGGAGCAAATCGCGAAAAATGAAAAGTACGTGATGAAAATCACCGGCGATGACGAGATCGGCAAAGCGCAGCTGGATAACTTCATTAACCCGAAAAAGCCGTACCCCGTCATTGCCACCACCTCCGAGCTGATGAGCACCGGCGTAGACGCCAAAACCTGCAAGCTCATCGTGCTGGATCAAAATATCCAGTCCATGACCAAGTTCAAGCAAGTGATCGGACGCGGTACCCGCATCGACGATCGCTATGGAAAACTCTGGTTTACCATTCTTGATTTCAAAAAAGCCACCGAACTGTTTGCGGACGAACGTTTCGACGGCATTCCCGAACGTGTCGTTGTCACTGACCCGAGCAGTATTATTGATGAAACCACACCGCTGGATAATGACCCCGATGAGCCAGCCACCGAATCCGCAGGCGAATCCAGCGATGAGCCGGAAGAGCATATCGGCGAAGACCAGGGGGACTATAGCAACGCCGAGCATAACAACAACGGCCCATGGGAAGACAATGAACCCCACATCAAAAAATTCCACGTCAACGGCGTCACCGTAAAAGCTATTGCTGAGCGTGTGCAGTACTACGACACCGACGGCAAGCTGGTCACCGAATCCTTTAAAGACTACACCCGAAAAACCCTCGCCCCGCATTTCACCTCCCTCGATGCCTTCACCAAAAAATGGAACGCCGCCGAGCGCAAGCAAGTGATTATCGAAGAACTGGAAAATCAGGGCATTCTCTGGGAAGTGCTGGCGCAGGAAGTTGGCATGGACCTCGACCCTTTTGATCTGATCTGTCATGTGGTGTACGACCAGCCCCCGCTCACACGCCAGGAACGCGCCAACAACGTCAAAAAGCGCAATTACTTCACCCGATACGGCGACACTGCCC
>DROE01000275.1 GCA_011322005.1 Devosia sp. | reverse complement strand
GTGCTGGAGCCCGATATTTTCACCGGACGGCACATCAACGTCGAGGTCGAAGTCTCAAGCGAATTGACCCGCGGCATGACGGTTGCCGACTATTGGGGCGTTACCGACCGCAAAGCCAACGCGCACTATCTGCGCCACGGCAACACCGAACGCTACTACGACCTGCTCATCAAGCGTATCGCCAGGCTGCCTTAGCTCCGGAGGAATTAGTCGAATCTGCTTCCCTCCCCCTGTGTGGAGAGGGATTGAGGGAGGGGGGAGAAATCGAAGTGGGGAATACGCAAAGCCTGCCGCCCCGGACCTGATCCGGGGCATTCACGCAAAGACACAGGTCCCGGCGCGAGAGGCCGGAACGGTACGGAGGAAAAACCAATTTTTGTGGTCGCCTTGCCGAGCCGGATAACCGGTACCCGCTTATCCTTAAAAACGCTTCCTAACCCGCATCCCTTTTGGCAATCCAGTCATGGTCGGGATGGTTCTTGAACCGCCACTTGCGCAACGGCCCCGCCATGACGTTGAGATAATACATCTCATAACCATAGGGGCTGCCGCACGGATGATGTCCCTTGGGCACCAGCACCACATCACCATCGGATACGGCCATGGTCTCATCCAACTCCCCGTCCTCGGTAAACACCCTCTGGATGCCAAAGCCCTGTCTGGGGTTGAGCCGGTGATAATAGGTCTCCTCAAGATAGGTCATTTCAGGAAATTTGTCTTCGTCATGGCGGTGCGGCGGGTAGGACGACCAGTGCCCGTCCGGGGTGAAAACCTCGGTCACCAGCAGGCTGTCGGCAATATCCCTGTCCTCCATGGCAATGGGGTGGATATAGCGGGTGTTGGTGCCCTTGCCCCGCGTTTCCATTTCAATGCCGGAAATGACCTGCGCCTCATGATTGCCCTTGCCCGGAGCCGAACACACCGCCAGAACACAATCTGTTGTCGCCCTTGCCGACCAGTCGCTGCCGTTGGGAACATAAACGCAATGGGGCGCTTTGCGCTCGAAAACATCCATCCGGTCACCAAGCTCGCCAAAATCCTCGCCGGAACCGGAAATTTCGGCCCGGCCCTCCACCAGCACCAGAATGACTTCCTCTGAGTCGGTGACTTCGCGCACCTGCTGTCCGGCACAAAGGCGATAGAGCGAAAAGCCCACATAGCCCCAGCCCGCGCTTTTGGGGCTAATGTCGTGCACCTTGCCCTTCGTTCCATCGGGTTTGACCAGAAGTTTTGCCATCAACTCTCTCCGCTATTCCTGTCCAGCCCCGCGTCCCGGGCCATTTCCCTGAGCGCTTTTAACCCCATTGACTGATACTTCAAAGGGTTGCGCACCTTGGGGTCCTGCTCCGCCTCGATCACCAGCCAGCCCTCATATTTATGCTCTGCGGCAATTCTGAGAACGGGCAAAAAATCCACCGACCCCTCCGGGTCGCCGGGTACGGTGAACACCCCCCGCCGCACCCCTTCAAGAAAGCTCAAACCCTCGTTGCGCACCTGTTCCATAATGTCAGGGCGCACGTCCTTGGCATGGATATGCACCACACGGCCCATGTGTTTTTTGGCTACCCGCTCCGGGTTGGCCCGCCCGAGCAGCGCATGGCCCGTATCGAGCAGCAGTTTGGTATCAGGCCCCGTCACCTCCATGAACCGGTCAATTTCCTCCTCGTTTTCCACCACACTGCCCATATGATGATGATAGGCCAGAGCAATGCCCTGCCCGGCACAGAACGCCGCCATCTGCTCCATGTCGGCCCCGAACTTTTCCCATTTGCCCTCGGCGAGCACCGGTCTTTCGTTCACCGGCACATGATCCTTGTCGATGCCGTGCACCGCACCGGTGGTTTCGCACACGACACAGACTTTGCACCCCATGGCTTTGAGCAGGTCCAGATGAGGCTGCATGGCGGCCTTTTCGTCTTCCACGGACCGCGACAGAATGTTCATCGAGTACCAGCCCGAAATGAACTGCAATCCATAAGGCTCCAGCACCGCCTTCAGCGCCTCCGGTTCACTTGGGAACTTGTGACCCTTTTCGATACCGTCAAAGCCGATTTTTCCGGCTTCTGAAAGGCAGGTTTCAAGCGGAATATCCCCGCCCAGGGAATGGTCGTCATCATTGGACCAGGCAATGGGGTTTGTTCCGTAACGGACCATCAAATCTACTCCAACGGTTTCTATTCTTTCAAAAAATCAGCCAGCCGGACGCTGAGTTTTTCGCAGCGCCTCATAATCCGCCCGCGCCTCTTTGACCTCGGCTCGCTCTGAGACTTCCGGCACCGCCACATCCCACCAGTGCCCCCCCGCTTCGGTGGCTGCCAGCGGGTCGGTGTCAATGACAATCACATGGCTTCGTTCCGAGCCCCGTGCCCGTTGCAGCGCTTCCTCCAGCGCTTCCACCGAATTGACCTTTTCCGAAACTGCCCCCATGGCTCCGGCATGGGCGGCAAAATCAATGTCGCTTGGGGTTTCATGGCGGGCGGTATCGAGCAGATTGTTGAAACTCTCGCCCCCCGTGGCCATCTGCAGCCGGTTGATGCAGGCAAAGCCGCGATTGTCGAGCACCACCACGATTATCTTAAGCCCCAGCATCACCGAGGTCGCCAGCTCCGAATTGGCCATCATGTAGGAGCCGTCACCGACCATGACCACCACTTCGCGGGTTGGCAGCGCCATTTTGACGCCCAGCCCCCCGGCAATCTCATACCCCATGCACGAGAACCCATATTCCAGATGATAGGAATTAGGCTTTGTCGCCTTCCACAGCTTATGCAATTCTCCCGGAAGCCCCCCGGCGGCACAAACAATGATGGCGTTTTCGTCGGTTGCCCGCTGCACCGCCCCGATAACCTGCGCATCACTGGGCAGGGCATTGTCGTTGGGGGCGGGAGCAGCTGTTGCCGCATCAATTTCAGCCAGCCAGGCATTGCGCAGTTCGGCGGCAGGCGGGTCTGCCGTATAATCGCCAAGCCCCTCATCCAGCGCTTCCAGCGCCACCCGCGCATCGGCGACCAGCGAGATGGCATTGTGCTTGGCCGCGTCATAGGCAACCACATTGATGGAGAGGATTTTGCGCGCCGGGTTTTTGAACAGCGCCCAGCTTCCGGTGGTAAAATCCTGAAACCGCGTACCGATACCGATCACCAGATCGGCATGCTCAGCGATCGCATTGGCCGAACTCGCCCCCGTCACCCCGATAGAGCCAAAATTCAGCTTGTGGTCAAAGGGGAGCGAGGATTTGCCGGCCTGCGTTTCAGCAACCGGAATATTGTGCGTTTCGGCAAAGCTGCGCAAGGCATCCGTCGCGCCTGAATAGAGCACTCCGCCCCCGGCAATAATCAGCGGTTTTTTTGCCCCCCCGATGGCTTCAACAGCCCTTGCCAGTTCCCCTGCATCAGGCGCGGGCCGCCTTCGATGCCAGACCTTGGGCGCAAAGAACGTTTCTGGCCAGTCAAAACCTTCAGCCTGCACATCCTGACAAAAGGCCAGCGTCACCGGTCCGCACCGGGCCGGGTCGGTCAGTGTTGCCATTGCCCTTGGCAAAGCGGTCAAAATCTGCTCGGGGCGCTGGATACAGTCGAAATACCTGCTGACGGGTTTGAAACAATCATTGGCTGAAACCGTGCCGTCCTCGATATCCTCCACCTGTTGCAATACCGGGTCGGGCACCCGGTTGGCAAACACATC
>DROE01000274.1 GCA_011322005.1 Devosia sp. | reverse complement strand
TTTTCCACTTTTATGGAGCGAAGAAACTCCTGCGGCAGGGGCTGGCTGACCCCCATCATGGTTTCCATGTAAGAGCTGTTGAGGCCAAATCCGGGTAGCATGGCCAGCGCCCGGTACCAGTTGACCAGATTGTAATAGACCCGCGTGTCGATGCGGGTCAGCATATTGTCAAACACCGCAGAATTGGCCTGAATGCGCCTGGGATGCACACCGAGCAGGGCGACAAAAGCCCGGTAAACGCGCGAATAGGCATATTGGGCAAAGCTGTAGGTCAGCGGGGAAACCTGCCCCGGATAGCTTTCAACGATATTGGAATTGTCAAACAGCATCAGATGCTCATCGGCAATCGGCGCCGGGCGCAATTGCGTGGTTACCGGGCGGGCCTGCAGCAGAAACAAACGCGTCCCCTCAAAAACCCACTCAATGTCCTGCGCCGCACCACAAACGCCCTGCACCCGTTTGATGAGCTCGTGGAGTTTGGTGAGGTCGTCAGCGCTCAGAACACCTTCGGCTGGCCCTTCCACAAGCGTGCCGCTCTCCGCTTCCAGCTGATAGGTTTCCCCGTCCTCTTCACCCCCCACCAGCGCCTCGCCCAATCCCTTGATGGCGGATATCACGAAGCGGTCGCGCCGCCCGCTCACCGGGTCGGCACTGAAAGCAACCCCGGCGCAGCGCGCATCGACCATCTGTTGCACAATAACAGCGGGCGCATTGCCCTCTCCTTCCAGCCCGTGGGAAGCGCGATACTCAGCAACACTTTTTGAATTGGCGCTGTTCCATACCTTGAAACAGGCGGCGGGCACCTGTTGCGCGGAAAGACAAAGCAGGGAGAGGAACTGGCCGGCGTGGGACTGGTCGGCACCATCCTCCTCAAGCGCCGAAGAGCGGGCGGCATAGGGGCCCGGGCCAAGTGCCGGCAATCGTAAGAGCAGTTGCTTGCTCAGGGTGGCGGACAGGCCGTTGGCGCTGAAGGAGTCAGGAGTGACCACCAGAAACGGCGGCACATCAAAACCCTCGTTGACGAGAAATGCCAGAGAAGCCGCCTTGCCTCCAACCCGTTCAACGCTCAGGGCTTCTTCCATGGAAACAAGGGGCGAACTCACGTACCTGCCCCCCCGGCAAGAAGCGGCGTCAGGCCGACCAGCATATAACAGACCAGCACCCAGAGCCCGGAGAGCCTGTCTATCAGCTTTTGCCCCTTTTGCGTGGGGTTGCGGGCAAAGGCCACCGCCGCGCCGGCAAGCAGCGCAAATGCGACAAATCCCGGAATCCCCACCAGAAGCGGCAGGCCAAGGCCAAGTCCCACGCCAAGCAGCAGCATCCAGGCCACAAATCCGGTCCCCGCCCAGGCAATCGCCGCGCGGGACGGGCCCAAAAGCGCCGAATAGGTTTCAACTCCCTCGCGTTCACTGGCCGGAGCCCAGACCTTGCGCCCGACCTCCAGCACCAGGCCGTTGACAAAGCCAAGGGTCAGGAACAACCACAGGCCCTGCGGCGGCGCCCCGTGGGGCAGCCATTCAGCGGCGGTGATGAACAGGGTGATGAACACCATAATCACCATGTGCGAAACCAGATAGACCACCGGGTGCGCCTTGAGCCATTCGGGAACAAAAAACTCAGCACTCATCAGGCAAAGCCACAGCCAGACCATGAGAAGAAACACAATCAGCAACAGATGAACGCTGGCCACGAGGCCCAGAGCAACAAGCGCCCCGGCTCCGGCCAGACCCAGAATCAATTTGAGGGAAACCAGCCCGCTGGGTATCGGACGCCCCGGTCGATAACGGCTATCATCCTCAAGGTCCTTGAATTCGTCGGCGGCCCGCATCTGGAAGAACAAAATGACTACCACCAGCCAGACGCCGATAAAAGTCCATAAGCCCGGCAGTGCCCGCCCCGCCAGATGGGCCGAAACCGAAAGGCCGGCACCGCTGAACACAGCCAGCAGGATGGCGGTTTTGCCAAGAGGGAAACGTTCCGCCTGATAGAGCCAGAGACGGCGCATCAGGCTTTGCCCCGCTGCGGGATGAGTTGGCGGCCCGCTCATCTTTGCCGGGCCAGTTTTTCGTGAGCGCGGGTAAAATGCCCCGCCGCCATGGCCCCGATAATGGATATTTCCCCGCAAAGGCAAAGGGCGGCGGTCACTTCGGCAAGGGCCGCGGCCTTGCCCGCCCCGGCCAGTCCCATCATTTTCAGGCCCGCCTGCTGCGATGGCAGTCCGGTGCCTCCCCCCACCGAGCCTACCAGAATATTGGGCAGGGTTGCGGCAAAATAAATGGCGTCCCCGCGCGCTTCCATGCGGGTGAAGCCGACCGCCGATTCGGCAACGCAGGCCGCATCCTGCCCGGTGGCGATATAAAGGGCTGCCAGGGCGTTGGAATAATGGGCCTGCGCGCCCAACTGGCCGGAGAGGATGGAACCCAGGCCCGCCACCCGGCCGTACGCCAGCATCTCTTCAGGTTCCGCATGCAAAAAACGCCGGATTATGTCGTTAGGTACGGTTACGCTGGCTGTCACCTTGCGGCCCCGCCCGGTTTGCAGACCCAGATAGGAGGCCTTCTTGTCGCCGGAGAAATTTGCCTCCACAAACCAGTGCTGAGGCCTGACCGGGGTGTTTTCATCAATAAAGGCGCACATCAGGTCGGTGGCCACGGTGACCATGTTCTGCCCGGCCGCGTCCCCCGTAGTATAGCGGCACATCAAAAAGACGATCTCGCTGTCCATGTAGGGCTCGATGGAAACCAGTCTGCCAAAGCGGGTGGAGCTTTGGGCCACCTGTTTCAGCTTTTCAGCGTTTTCAGCAATCCAGTTGATGAACAGACCCGCCTCGACCATATTGCCAAAAACAAAAGCCGGGGTGCGCAACACCCCTTCCGCAATGGTCGCGGCGCTGATGCCTCCGACCCGGGAAACAATATCGGCCCCCCGCGCATAGGAAGCGACCAGCGCCGCCTCGGTGGTGGCCAGCGGAATAAAATAGTCCCCTTGTGCGTCGATGCCGTTGACCCGGAGCGGACCGACGACGCCCACCGGCACTTTGACCGTGCCGATATAGTTTTCGATATTTCGCGAATAAAACCCGGCCCGCTCCACGCTTGCCGGGTCGGCGATTTCCGCCTGCGTTTCGCTGTCCGCGCCGCTGTCCTTGCGTAACCGGGTCCAGATTTCCGCAACCGAACCGGCATCGGCCTTCTTGCGCACCCTGAGACGGGGCACCCGTTCGCCACTTTTGTACTGGTCGAGTTTCGCGCCAAAATCGGTATCCGCCAGACGGGAGCGCAGCATTTCAAGCATCCGGATAACTCTGGGCGGTATCAGGCTCATATAGAAACATCCGAATTTCTGTTGTTCGCAAGTTTGCTTTTGATTCTGCGCGACTAAACTCTAACTCATTTTGCTCCAATTCGCATGCTGCCCGCAATTTTCGGAATATTTTTTATATATTCCCAGGAGTTCACGCCCAATATGATCCTGAGTACG
>DROE01000273.1 GCA_011322005.1 Devosia sp. | reverse complement strand
CCCGATAATCGGCGTGCCCTGAAGAAACAATCGCGGCAGTAAATCCGGGGCGCTTTGTGCATCACTGGCAGACCCGCAGTTGTAGGACTGCCCTCCAAGAGCGTCAGCGAGGCGGACTGCAAGTTCGTCCCCTTGCGAGGTGAAGCTGATGATTGCCGATTCTATTTCCACCTGTCCGCCCCCCTGCAACAAAGGATGGTCGAAAAATAGGGTGCCTCGCCGGGTGTGTATTCACTGAGCGGAACAATGCGCTGTTTTTCATGCGACGCGTGTTCGGTGATGAGAGCGCTTTCCATCAGGTCCGCCTGTTCAAGCAAAGCCCTGATACGGGGCAAATGCCGCCCTGTCTTTATGATGACAACGGCATCAGCGTTTGCCAGTTCTCTTTGCAGGATATCATCTCCAAGCGTTGCCGGAAGCACTTTGAGAACATCAGCACGGGCCGCAAGCGGGCGGCAAATGGCGGCAGCGCTGGCGCTGAGCGAAGTGATGCCGGGAATAATTTCTATGCTGTGCGCGCTATTAAGGCGGGAAAGCAGGTGGTTGGCCGAGCCATAGAATAACGGGTCGCCCTCGCACAGATAGGCGACGTCTTTGCCGGCGTTCAGCAGTTTGTCCAGTTGCCCGGCCAGAGCGTCATAGGCGCTTTGGGCTGCGCCGGGGTTGACCTGCATGGGGATGCCGGCAGGCAAAAGCTCGGCATCGGGATTGAGGTGACTTCTGGCGATATTCAGGGCAAGCGAAAAATCTCCGGGTTTTTTTGGGAATGCGACAACGGGAACCGATGCCAGTATGCGCGCCGCCTTGAGGGTCAGCAGTTCAGGGTCGCCGGGACCGACACCGACAAGAAAAAGCGTGCCGTTCATGGTGCAGGTTTCCTGAGAGACCACTGGGTGACCGGCAGGGCTGGCCTGAGGATGGATTGTTCGCCGATTTCTGCAAGGCTCGAAATGGCAATTGCGCACAGTTCTCCACCATGCTCCTTGTGTCGGCCAACAAGCGTTTGCTGACCGGCCAGTGTCACTGCATTGGCGACCAGCCGCCCGCCGGGTTTCAGAGCCCCCCAGCAGGCCTTGAAAACCGCGTCATCCGCAACCGCGCCGCCGATGAAGACAGCATCGGGGGCGGGCTGCCCGCCCAAAGAAGCGGGAGCGGAGCCGGAAACAGTTTTCAGGCCCGGAACCCCGAGGTTTTTTGCGTTCAGCGCGATGGCTTTGCCACGGCTTTGCTCGCGTTCAAAGCAGATTGCCGAGGCATTGCGCGCCGCGCGCATCCACTCGATACCGACCGAACCGCTGCCTGCTCCCACATCCCAAAGCAGGGCATCGGGGAACGGAGCGAGCGCGGCAAGGGTCGCGGCCCGCACCTGGCGTTTGGTGAGTTGCCCGTCATGCTGGAAAGCATTGTCGGGCAGGCCGGGGATTGCCGGCAGCAGGGGAGCGTCGGGGTCGGGAATGCACTGAATGGCCAGAGTATAGAAGTTACCGATGTTCTGGTGCTCGGCCTCATTGGCTGTGAAGCGCGTCAGGCGCTCGTTGTCTGAACCAAGATTTTCCAGCACATTTATGGCGCTTTGGCCATACCCCCGGGCGGCCAGCAGGCGCGCGACTTCCACCATAGTTTTACCGTTTGAGGTCAGCGCCAGAATGCGGTTCTGTGGCAGGACATGAGGGTGCAGATTTTCAACGGCCCGGCCATGCAGGGAAAGCGTTGCCACATTTTGCAGCGCCCAGTGCATTTTTGCTCCCGCCAGTTGGAAGGCCGAGGGGGCCGGGTGCAGGGTGAACTCCTCCGAGTCCAGATGATTGGCAAGAGTTGCCCCGATACCGAACCAGTTTGGGTCGCCGGTGGCCAGAATTACCGTTGGCCTGCCCCGATATTGCCTGACCTGCTCCAACATGGCGGAAAAGGGAGACTGCCAGTGAACATGCTCCTGCCCGTTGATGGCGGCGAGTTGTGCCAGAAAACGTTTCGGGGCGAGAACGATTTCGGCTTTGCCGAAGAGCGTTTTGAGGTGAGAGGGAAGGGCTTCAACGCCCGCCTCCGTCACTCCGATAATGTCAAGCCAGTTGCTCATGGGCCAAGCCCCGCGGCAAGGGCATTGACCGCGGCGGCGGCCATGGCGCTGCCTCCCCGGCGTCCCTTGAGCACGACAAAGGGCACGCCCCGCGCGTTGGCAACAAGTTCGGCCTTTGATTCAATCGCGCCGACAAAACCAACGGGAAAGCCAAGGATAATTGCCGGTTTGCCAAGACCTTCGTCAAGCATCTCGAGCAGGTGAAACAGGGCAGTGGGCGCGTTGCCGATGGCGACAATGGCGCCGGGTATTTTTTTGGCCAGCGCCTGAATACCCCCGGCGGAGCGGGTGGTCTGATGGTTTCTTGCAAACAGGCTGGCGGCTTCTTCATCAAGACCGCACAGAACGGGGTTCTGCTCTGGCAGATTGCGCCGGATGATGCCGTGTTGCACCATCTTGACGTCGGTGATTATCGCCGCTCCGGCATCAAGGGCGGCCCGCCCGGCGGCAACAGCGCCGGGGGAAATCGCCAGGTCATCGGCGATATCAACCATGCCGCAGGCGTGAATGAGCCGGATGGCCAGCTTGGCTTCGTGCTCATCAAAGCACGCCAGATTTGTCTCGGCGCGGATGGTGGCAAAGCTTTTCTCGTAGATGGCGGCAGGGTCGGCCAGATAATCCACGCTAACCCCCCTTTTCTTTCCTGAGAGCCCGGGCGCGAATGCCCTGTACTTCAGGCAAGGTCACCGGCCCCAGCGGATGGTCGGCGTGAGGATAAGGGTGGTGATGATGGCCGTGGTCATGGTCGTGTTCGTGTTCGTGTTCGTGTTCGTGAGTATGGTCGTGGGCATGCACCGGCGTGAAGGGCAGATTGTGCTCCTTGCAAAAATCCTCGTTGCGGCAGGAGGCGTCGCAATCCCCGTTGCAGGGGCAGTTTTCCATGCCCCCGCCAATGCCTTCGACGTGATGGTGATGGCTTTCCTGCGTCGCACCGATTTCGGCTTCAAAGCCCAGCACCTGCTCGCGGAACTTGCACAAAGAGCAGTTCATCAGGTTCTGCCCGTGCTGCATTTCCACCAAACGCTCCATAAAGGTTTCAATGACCAGTTCGTGGTCGCTCAGATAGGGGGCCTTGAGGATTTCCACTTCCGGAAAAATTTTGGCGGCCTCGTCGGCAGAAGCGTAAATCCGCTTGACCAGAATGCCGGTGAACAGGAAATAGGGAAAGACAATGATGCGTTTGAAGCCGAGTTTTACCGCTCTCTCCAGAGCGGGTGTCACGAGGGGGAAAGTCACCCCGGAATAGGCGGTTTCACCCCAGCCAAAGCCCATGCCCTCCCAAAGCAGGCGCATGACTTTAGCGACATTGGAGTTGGCATCGGGGTCGGAGGCGCCACGCCCCACCACCATCAGCAAACTGTCGTGACGGCTTATGTTTGACGGCGCTGCCGCCTCTGCCTCCTCGATGCGCTGCGCGGCGGCACGGACCAGTTTGGTATCAACACCAAGCTCGCGGCCATAGGTTATGGAAAACCCCTCATGCATTGCCGCGTAGGTGTTGAGCACGGAAGGAATATCATTCTTGGCATGACCGGCGGCGAACAGCATTCCGGGCACCGCGAGCACTTGTTTTACCCCCCGTTCGCGCAGACGGTCGAGCCCGTGATGGATAACCGGGTCAGCAAACTCAAGGTAGCCATATTCGACCGGAACGCCGGACAGTCTGGAGCGCAGCCGGTCGGCAAGGGCGGCAAACTCGCCAACCGCAAGCTGGTTGCGCGAGCCATGGCCACAAAGCATGACGCCGGTCCCCTGAGGCAGGGCGGGAGCTTCAACCACGGGATTTCACGCGCAGGAAAAGCACATAGGCCAGAAGAACCAGCGCGATGGCCGTGCTGACGCCCGCCAGTTCAAAAAGAGAATGGGTGTGCCCGTTCACCCGCGCCAGATGGCCGGGATGGGCAAGGGCGGCAGCGGGGAGAAGCGCAAAAAGCGCGACGAGAAGGATTTTCATTTCTACCTCGGTTTTGAAAGTTCAAAGAGGCAGAGTTCCGGTTTTGGAGCACTTCAAGCAAAAGTGCCCAAACTGTCTGGCAGCTCCGGACTTGGTTCCCTGTTTGGGTCAACCGCACCGGAGTGTCTTTCAGTTCCTTGAAAATGGAACGCTGCTACGCAACAAGTACTATGGGGGGCCGCCCGTAGGGTCAATAAGCATCCCTGATTCAGGGCCTCAAAAAACCCTTCGTCACCGCGTCCATAATCAGGTCCTCGATCAGTTCGAGCAATTGGGGGGCGCTTTTGCCGACGATGGCCATGCGCTGGCGCACCTGTCCGGCGCGGATTTTGTGCTCAATCCACATTTTGCCGCTGGTGAAATAGTTGTGCAAAAACGGTTGCAGCCGGTCCATGGCGCGGGCGAACAGGGCATCGGGGGATTTTTGCTGTTCGAACTCATCCCACAGGGCACGGAATTCATCAGCAATGTCCTGGGGCAGCAGCCCGAAAAGCCGGTCAGCGGCGATGGTTTCGCGGGCGAACTGGTCGGCCTTTGTGACCCCGGAATAGGCGGGGCTGTCGCCAGCGTCGATTTCGACAATATCGTGAATGAGCACCATTTTGAGAACGCGCATATGCTCGATTTCAGGGGGTGCATATTCGCTCAGCACAAAGGCCATCATGGCCAGTTGCCAGGAGTG
>DROE01000272.1 GCA_011322005.1 Devosia sp. | reverse complement strand
CTGTCGTCGAGGTCCCGCCAGGGTGTGTCCAGTGAACCTTGATAGTGGGTGCAAAGGGCTTTCAAGGTTTGCTGATAATAGGGAGCGGAGGTGCGCGACCAGGGAACGATGGCCCCGGCACCCAGCGTCAGTGAGGTATCGGTAACCACCAGATTGGGGTCGATTTTGAGTTCCGAACCCAGACCGTCGCAGGTGGGACAGGCCCCGAACGGGTTGTTGAACGAAAACAGCCGAGGTTCAATCTCGGCAATGGTAAAGCCGGAGACCGGGCAGGCAAATTTCTGCGAGAAGGTGATTTGGCTGGCGGTTCCGTCCTGTTCTTTTTTGTCGGCAAACTCGGCCACCGCAATGCCATCGGCCAGCCCCAGCGCGGTTTCCAGACTGTCGGCGACCCGCCCGGAAATGTCGCCGCTGACCACCAGCCGGTCGACAACCACCTCCACGTCGTGCTTGAACTTCTTGTCGAGCACCGGAGCGTCTTCGATTTCGTAAAACTCACCGTCGATTTTGACCCGCTGGAAGCCTTTTTTCATCAGTTCCGCCAGTTCCTTGCGGTACTCGCCCTTGCGCCCGCGCACGATGGGGGCGAGCAGATAGAGGCGGGTGCCCTGATCAAGGCCCATGATGCGGTCAACCATCTGGCTGACGGTCTGGCTTTGAATGGGCAGGCCGGTGGCGGGGGAGTAGGGCACCCCGACCCGGGCGAACAACAGGCGCAGATAGTCGTAGATTTCGGTCACCGTGCCCACGGTGGAACGGGGGTTGCGCGAGGTGGTTTTCTGCTCGATGGAGATGGCCGGGCTTAATCCGTCAATCTGCTCGACATCGGGCTTCTGCATCATTTCAAGGAACTGGCGGGCGTAGGCCGAAAGGCTTTCCACATAGCGGCGCTGGCCCTCGGCATAGATGGTGTCAAAAGCCAGCGAGGATTTGCCCGAGCCCGAAAGCCCGGTCATTACAATCAGCCTGTCGCGGGGCAGGGACACATCAACGGATTTGAGGTTGTGCTCCCTGGCACCGTGAACGATGATCTGTTTGCTGGAGATTTCGGAGTTTTTCATGGGTAAAATGCCGCGTTCGAAACAGCGAATCCGCTGTTGCCAGATCTGTTGGACGTGCAGGGGAACATAGATAGAACAACCAGCGCAACCGTCAAGCGCTTTTATCCACGAAGTTCGCCTGTTGAACGCAGGAGTTCGCGTTCCTCTTCGCTGGCAAGCCGTTTGTCCCAATCCGCGAGCAGGGGCTCGCTCACCTTGTGCCACAGGGGTGGGAAAAAGGAAACGACAATTATGGAAATATAGCCAAGTGGCCAAACCGGCGCCCTGCCATGGGCCTGCTGCAACTCCCAGAACGGGCGTGTGGCAAAGCGGTGGTGATTGGAGTGCAGCGGCAGATTATAGGTCAGGCCCGTGGTCAGGCGTTTGTGGGAGTCCCATGAATGGCGGTCCTCAACGGGCTTTCCGGGAATGCGCACCAGACCATAGTGCTCCACATAGTTCACCATTTCCAGATAGAGCTTGCCCATGGCGGCGGCCATGGCAGAATAGATGATGCCCACCGGGCCGGTAAGATATACGAACAGGGCAATTACGCACAGGGTCATCAATTGTCCGCGCCAGAACACGTTGTTCCAGATCCGGTTGGGTATGCCGCGGCGTTCAAGACGTGCTTTTTCATAGTCCCGGGCCGCCAGAAACTGCCCGATGGCAGAACGCACGACAAAGAAGAAAATATATTCGCCCCGTTTGGCGGTTGCCGGGTCTTTGTCCGTGCCCACATTGCGGTGATGGCCATAGACATGCTCGATGGCGAAACCGGTATCCCAGGAAAATGCCAGCAGCCAGCGGCCCAGCACATAGTCAAAGGTGTCGCTGGGCCGGTGGGTGAGATTGTGCGCGACAACTATGCCCCCCAAACCGTAAAACATGCCCATGCTGATGATACCGCCAACGCGCGTGTACAAGTCGGTGGCGTTGCGCGCAGCTTCGGGGTCAAACCCGAACCAGCGCACCGCGGCGTCTATCCCGGGATGACCAGATCCAACCGTATTCAGACACACAAGCGTCATGACAACAAGAAGCGGCAGGGTGAGACGAAGCATCAGGTCCATATACCAGACCGGAGGCATTGCTTCGGCATTGCCGGCATCACCCATCAGTTCGTCGACCAGGTTTATCAGTGTGAGAGTCATGGCCAGACCCGCCCACATCCACCATCCCCCGGTTGCCATGGTTGCGATACCCGCAATGATGAACAGGTTCATCAGCGCATACCGGACGATGTTCGCTCCTTTGGTGGCGAGCAAGGGGCGCCGTGTTCGGGTCTGTTTGTCGTTGTTGCTCATGGTCAATTCGATCGGGCGCCAGAGGGGTCCGGCCCCGCGGAGCGCCACTGTTCTCCCTGCGGACGAATATACCCTTTTTTTGTTCGCCTTCTCAAGATTTTTTGCCTTGGGTGCCCTGCGAGCCATTTTATTACGGGTTCGCACTTGACTTGAAATCGGAACATAATAAGAACGCGGACGAAATGGTCAAGGTTCTGTGGATGTTTTGAATTTGACGCGAGACAAGAGGCGGCATTGCCGGGCTAGTATCGCCTTAGACCGTTTCATGTTTAGATTGCACCATTCTGACGGAGCGTTTTTTGTGACAGGACCAAGCGAAGGATTGAAGACCATATGGGGATATGGCCGAAGGACTTCGCGCCGGTATTGGCGCAAAAGGGCCCGTCCCCCT
>DROE01000271.1 GCA_011322005.1 Devosia sp. | reverse complement strand
CATTAATCTCATGCAATTCTGTTTGAAAGAAAGTGTTCAGATGAAGCAAATCGTGAGCAAGGGAAGGTTTTCACTTTTTCGAGCAACGATCTGCCATCAGACGGGCGCTTTATTTCAAACCCTTCGGGCGCTGTTGATTTTGCCCCTGAATGCGTTGCAAACACTTGAAAACCACCTGGCTTCCTGCGTGTTCGCGCCTGTCCATGAAACAAAATCAACTGGCGCGGAATGGGTGAAATTAATGGGTCCTGACCCTAAGGAGCAATCGCAACACATGGTTGAGCAGGGACGAAGAGCAAAATGCTGAACCTGATTACCGACCCGGATTTTCTCATCGCCGTGTTTGCCGCCATCTCGGCGGCGGCGGTGGTATTCACCTTCGGCAGCCAGTTCTTTGATCGCTCCGACCTCAAGAACCGCATCAAGCGGGTAGCGGTCGAGCGTGAACGCATGCGCAACGAAGAAATGGCGCGCCTGCGTGGTGCCCGGGGCGACCAAAAGGCCGAGCAGATATCCCTGCGCTCGACAGAGGGCAAAACGCTGGTCAAAAAGACTGTTGAGGCCTTGTCGCTTCGCAAGGCCTTTCTGGATGAAAACACCACAATCAAGCTTGCCCAGGGCGGGTTTCGTGCTCCCAGGCACCTGACCACCTACCTGTTCATGCGTTTTGCAACGCCGATTCTCTTGTTCATCTTTGCCTTTGCCTATCTGCGTATAACTCTGATGCCCGATGCGGAACTGTTCATGACCCTGCTTTATGCGCTGGCCGCAGGGCTTTTGGGCTCCTATATTCCGGTAATCATGCTCAAGAACACCATTTCCAAGCGCCAGGCCTCCATCAGGAAAGCCTGGCCAGATGCGCTTGACTTGATGCTGTTATGCGTTGAAAGCGGCATGTCCATCGAACATGCCATAAAGCGTGTGGCCAAGGAACTGGGTGCTCAAAGCCCCGCGCTGGCCGAAGAACTGACACTGACCACCGCGGAGCTTTCGTTCCTTGAAAACCGCTCCAGCGCCTTTGAAAATCTGGGTCAGCGCACCGGTCTTGATGCGGTGCGCTCGGTCATGACCGCCCTTATTCAGGCCGATAAGTACGGAACCTCGGTGGGCTCTTCTCTCAGGGTGATGGCCGAGGAGGGGCGTGAGGAACGCATGATGGCCGCCGAAAAGAAAGCCGCGGCCCTGCCGCCCAAGATGACAGTGCCCCTGATCGTATTCTTCCTGCCGGTTCTGTTTATCGTCATCATCTCGCCCGCGATCATCAAGGTGGCGATGAATGGCGGGCTGGGGTTTTAAGCCCCCTGGCAAGAGTCACGATAAAGAAATCAGACCTTCAGCCGGCGTCTTCAATGACATCCCAGCGGTTCTGCTGGGTGAGCAGGGCGCGGATATAGGCCATGTTGGCCTCCACCTGATCGGGCGGCAATTCTGCAAGATAGATGGCGCGGGCTTCGTCAAAGCGGCCCTGAAGTCCGAGCACCAGCGCCAGATTCTGGCGGATGCGTGAATTGGCCCCCCGCTTGCGCTGGGCGGTGCGCAAATGGCTCTCCGCCCGCTCAAGTTCGCCGGTCATGGCATAGGACAGGCCCAGATTGGCTTCCAGCGAAGCCTCGTTGGGCGCCAGCACCATTGCCTGTTGGTAAACCGCGCGCGCCTCTTCGTTAGCCCCCATCTGGTCCAGAATGGCTCCCTTGACCAGAAGGGCGCTCCAGTTGGGGTTTTCGGGGCGGATCGTGTTGTTGATGACATTCATGGCCTGGGAAAACCGACCATCCGCCGCCAGTGCCTTGGCGTAGGAGACGTCGACCTCGGGGTCACCTCTATAGGTTTGCAGTGCCACTTCCATCACCGAAACCGCCTGGGAGTTTTGGCCAACAGCGCGCAATGCAGCGGAAAAGTGGATGGCGGCCCTTTTATCCTTGCGGTTCGCTTCAAAGCGCGCGGCAAGCTGGGCCAGATTGGATTGCGCCTCGCTTTGGGACAGGCCGGAATAATCCGGAACCGGCCCGGTCGCGCTGTTGACCGCGCATGCCGAAAGGACAGCGGCCGCCACGCCGGCCATAGCCAGCGTACGCAGGCGGGACATGAGGCGAGGCGGGGAAAGCGCGAACGCGGGCATGATGTCTTGAACTTTCTGTTCGTCTGTCGGCTGTCAGCTTGTTGCATTTCAATAGTTCATTAACCCTAACAGTCGGTTAAATCCGGCTTTGTGAAGCCGCTTGCCAGTGTCCCGGGGAGACATTAAAAGTTTGATGTCGGCCCCCAAAAACAAACAAAATGAAGTCTGGAACCAGCTTGTCAAAGAAACACAATCTGCCCGGTGTTCCGCTTTTTTGCGTTGAAGAAGGGAAAACGCCTCCCAGTGAATTGAGCAAGGCGCAAGTGAACTGGCTCAGGGAAAACCACTTTAACGGGCAAAAGGGCCGCCTGCTGCCGCTGCCGGACGAAAAAGGCGCTGTTTCAGCCTTTGCCTTTGGCATGGGGCATAAGAACAACCGCCCCCCGCTTGTTCTTGGTGCAGCCTCCGCCAACCTTCCCGACGGAACCTATCGGTTGGCGGGCAGCTATGGCGGTGCGCAACGCGCCGCGCTGGCTTTCAAGCTCGGGGCCTACCGCTTTTCCCGCTATGGCGGGGACACCGGCGAGGTGAAACTGCAAAGTGAAGAGAATCTCGACGAGGTGGAAGCGCTGACCGACGCGGCCTTCATCGCCCGCGACCTGATAAACACTCCAGCCAACGATTTGGGTCCCGAAGCGTTTGAAAAGGAAATCCGCGCCTTTGGCGGAAAACGCAAGATGGAGTGCAAGGTGACGTCCGGGGATGATCTTCTCAAGGAAAACCTTCCCATGATCCACGCGGTAGGGCGCGCCAGTTCTGAAGCTCCCCGCCTGCTTGATTTGCGCTGGGGAGAAAAGAACGCTCCCAAAGTCACGCTGGTGGGCAAGGGCGTGACCTTTGATACCGGCGGCCTCAACATCAAGACCGCTGCGGGCATGGTGCTGATGAAAAAAGACATGGGCGGGGCCGCCAATATTCTGGGGCTGGCCCACGCAATTGTCGCAAACGGGCTGAAACTGCGGCTTCGTGTGCTGTTGCCGGTGGTGGAGAACGCCATTGCCGGCAACGCCTTCCGTCCCGGAGATGTGCTTGCTTCGCGTGCCGGACTCAGCGTTGAAATCGGCAACACCGACGCCGAAGGGCGCCTTGTTCTGGCCGACGCCCTGACCCTGGCCTCAGAAGAAAAGCCCGAACTGTTGATTGACATGGCTACCCTGACCGGCGCGGCACGGGTGGCGCTGGGCCCCGACCTGCCAGCGCTTTATGCCAGCAGCGATATTCTTGCCCGCGACCTCGTCGAGTTGGGAATGCACTGGGGTGACCCGCTATGGCACATGCCCTTATGGCCCCCCTATGACGCCAATCTTTCTTCGCGCATCGCCGATGTGAACCATATCAGTCCGGGCGGTTTTGCCGGTTCAATCACCGCTGCCCTGTTCCTGCAAAGATTTGTCAGGGACGTGGGCGACTGGGTGCATATGGACATATTCGGCTGGGCGCCGGAAGCGAAACCGGGCCGCTCCCAGGGCGGCACCGACCAGGGCATCCGTGCCGCCTACATGATGCTCAAAAATCGTTTCGGTTAATAGCCGCGTTCCACGTCCACAACGTTGAGCAGAGGTTTTCCCGCCTCATGATCCAGCACCACATTGGCGAAATAGGCCGCGCCGCTTTGGGGAGACGAGATGGCCGCGATGTGGGGAGTGATATAGCAGTTGTCCAATTCCCACAGCGGGCTATCGGGCGGCAGGGGTTCTGTCTGGAACACATCAAGGCTTGCCGCTCCCAGTGTTCCGTCGCCAAGGGCTCTTACAATATCGGCTTCAACCTGATGCCCGCCCCTTGCGGCGTTGATAATCACCGGCCCGTCCCTGAGCCTGCCGCGCCGCAGTTTCAGAAACATTTCATAGTTCAGGATATTTTCCGTTTCCGGCGTCAGCGGCAGCAGGTCGACCAGAATGTCTGTGCCACCAAGAAACTTTTCGAACTGGTCCGGTCCCGAAAAACTCTCGACACCTTGCATATCCTTTGGCGAACGGCTCCACCCCCTTACCTCAAAGCCCAGCGCCAGCAGGCGTTTCGCCGCATCCTGCCCCAGAACACCCATCCCCATGATGCCAACGCATGTGTTGCGCGCGGCGGGCGGATAATATTGCGACCAGTTGCGGGCGCGCTGGTCTCGCCTATACCGGGTAAAGCAGCGATGGTGCATGGTGACATTTGCCACCACATAGTCGCTCATGCACCGGGTGAGATCGTCCTCGACAAACCTGACAATGGGCACGCTCCGGGGCAGGTTGGGGTGGCGGAGCAACGCATCGACCCCCGCGCCCAGCGAAAGTATCGCTTTGAGGTTGTTCAGACCCTCAAAGGCGTTTTCAAGCGGCTTCCAGACGAAGACATAGCGGATATCATCGGGATTGAACCGGTCGTTGCGGCTGACGATGGGATAGTCGCCAAGCAACGCTGCGAGCCGGGAAATCCAATCCGCCTCGTTCACATCTGAAAGATGCACCAGCAGCATTTTGGTCTCTCCTGGAAAAACAGGCCGCAGTTTGAATTGCGGCCTGTTTGCAGATTTTGCCGGTCACATCCGGTCAGGGAAGCGGGACCGGTGAACCCGACTGGCCTGTCATATAAACGATGAGGGCCGCCCGGTCTTCCGGCTCGGACAATCCGCCAAACGACATTTTTGTGCCCGGAGCATAGTCGCGCGGTTTGGCCAGGAAGCCGTCAAGCGCCTCGAAATCCCAGATTTTGCCCTCCTCTCCAAGCGCCTTGAGCGTGTCGGAATATCTGAAAGTCTCGTTGGCCCCGATCGGCGCACCGACGATGTCATAGAGCGCCGGACCCACCTTGTTGCTGCCCCCCTCGTCAAACGAGTGACAGGCGGCGCATTTGCGCGAAACCCGCATGCCATCGTCAGCCGAGGCAGCGTTGAGCAGGGCAAACAGCGCCGAGCTTTGGTCTGCGGGTGCAGCCTCTTCGAGAACAGCGGCAGGTTCGCTGGCAGTATCGGTTGCAGCGGTGGCCGCATCTGTCACAGCAGTCGCCGCCTCGCTTGCGGTATCGGTAACAGCAGTGATTGCTTCAGTCGTGGCGTCCGAGACGGCACTGGAGGCCTCGCTTGTCGTCTCAGTTGGAGCGTTCACAGCTTCTTCAACCGGGGTTTCGGTTGCGGGTGTGGTTTCCACTGGCGTGTCCTGAACCGGAGCTTCCGGTTCCGCCGTTGCTTCCGGGGTCGGTTCAACAGCGGCTTCGCTTGCTGCCTCATCCTCTGGAGCAGCCTCGCTATTCGCCGCTTCGGGTGTGGGGAAGGGTACAGGTGTTGCGGCCATGGTCTGCATGTAGGCAAGCAGGTCGGCACGGTCTTCTTCCTTGCGCAAACCTGCAAAGGACATTTTTGTGCCGGGTGCAAATTCCTTGGGAGCGGCCAGGAAAGCATTCAGGTTCTCATAGGACCAGGTCACCGCCTCGGCACCAAGTTGACTGAGGCTGTCCGAATAGGAAAAGCCCTCAACAGCGCCAATGCCGGCACCGACAATCCCGTAAAGTGCGGGACCGACCTTGTTGGCTCCACCTGCCTCGAAAGTATGACAGGCCGCGCACTTGCGTGCCACGCTAGCCCCGTCCTGAGCCGAGGCAGAAGCCAGAAGAACGGAAATGGGCACTTCTTCGGGCAGAACTTCGGCTTCATCACCGCCTGTGTTTTGTTCCGGTACCGGAAGGTTGTAACCTGGCCCGCGCCCCTCAATCGGCGCATAAATCGCGTTGGCCAGAAAGCCAATCCCCATGACAAGCACCAGAGTGCCAAGAATAGCGCCAATGATCTTGTTCATTTCAAAAGAATTCATTTAGGTCTCTCCGTACCGGCTTCGCCCACAACGGCGACAAAAATATCCTTTAGACCAGCTTTCAAGCTGATTCCAGTCTCCTGCCGACGCGCGCGGAAGATATAAGCAAGTTTGTTGCGAGGCAACCTCGTTTGAACCAGGTGCGACAAACAGTGCTGTGCTGGTACTGATGCGGGCAAAGTTAAGAGTTGGGAATGTGTTGACTGTTACCCCGCCCTCTTTGATAACAGCCTTTGCGAGCAACCTTTCTGGGACAACAGGTCATGGCCAAGAACATCGCATTTCAGGGCGAACTGGGCGCGTTCAGCCACGCCGCGGCGCTTGCCCTGTTCCCACGGGAGACACCTTTGCCCTGTGTCACCTTTGAGCAAACCATCGCCGCGGTTCAGAGCGGGGCTGCCGACTTTGCGGTCGTTCCTGTGGAAAATTCCCTTTATGGGCGCATAACCGACATCCACCACATTTTGCCGGAAAGCGGGCTGTTCATCGTCGGGGAATATTTTCTGCCCATTGCCATGAACTTGCTGGGCGTAAAAGGAGCAACCCTTGCAGGCATAAAAACCGTGCAAAGCCTGTCGGTGGCCTTGGGTCAGTGCCGCCAGTTCATCAAACGGCACAATCTCAAAGCCGTAAGCGCCGTTGATACCGCGGGTTCGGCCCGTGAAGTAGCCGCCCTGGGTGACAAAAGCCGTGCGGCCATCGCTTCGGATATCGCCGCAAAAATCTACGGACTTGATGTTCTGGAGGAAAATATCGAGGACGCCGAGCACAACACCACAAGGTTTCTGGTAATGTCGCGTGAACAAGCCCGCACAAGGCCCGACGGCGACAATGTCAAGACCACTTTTGTTTTCCGGGTGCGCAACGTGCCCGCGGCGCTTTACAAGGCCATGGGCGGCTTCGCCACAAACTCGGTGAACATGCTCAAGCTGGAAAGCTACATGATCGACGGCTCTTTCACCGCCACCCAGTTTTATGCTGACATATGCGGTCACCCCGACGACAAAAATGTGCAACTGGCATTTGAGGAACTGGGCTTTTTCACCGATCATTTCCGCATTCTGGGCGTCTATCGGGCGGCGAAAACACAAGGGGGGCGTTAGCGGCTCCATAAATTGCCGCGCGGCTTTTGCCCCTTGCATTCCCCATCCATTTCCCCCAAATACACAGACAGGAAGGCTGGCGCGGACGTATTCCTCGCCAACCGGGTCAGGTCCGGAAGGAAGCAGCCCTAACGAGTTTTGATACGGGTCGTTGCCAGCCTTCCGCTCAGCTCTTAGACTGAACACCTATCAGTTTCGATTCCGTCCGTTGCGAAAGCGGCCACTAATAGAGCGTATCCATCAATGGCAAAAGCCGAAAAACCAGCCGCGCCCTATCTGGTTCTGGCGCGCAAATACCGGCCGCAGGACTTCTCCTCCCTCATCGGGCAGGACGCCATGGTACAGACGCTCACCAACGCGTTCAATGCCAACCGTATCCACCACGCCTATATTCTGACCGGAGTGCGCGGTGTCGGCAAGACCACAACCGCCCGCATTCTGGCCCGTGCCTTCAACTATGTGGACAAGGACGGCCCCCGCCCGACGCTGGATTTGAGCACCCCCGGCGAACACTGCCCCGCCATCATCGAGGGGCGGCATGTGGACGTTGTGGAGATGGACGCCGCTTCCAACACCGGTATTGACGACATTCGCGAAATCATCGATTCGGTGCGCTATGGTCCGGTCTCGGCACCCTTCAAGGTCTATATCATCGACGAGGTGCACATGCTTTCACGGCAGGCCTTCAACGGTCTGCTCAAGACGCTGGAAGAGCCTCCCCCATATGTGAAGTTCATCTTTGCCACCACTGAAATCCGTAAAGTGCCGGTGACTATCCTCTCGCGTTGCCAGCGCTTTGACCTGCGTCGGGTGATGCCCGAGGTAATGACGGAGCACCTGGAGGCACTGCTGAAAAAGGAGGGTGTAGAATATGACGCCGAAGCGCTGGCCATGATTGTGCGCGCCGGAGAAGGCTCGGTGCGCGACTGCCAGTCCCTGACCGATCAGGCGATTGCCTTTGGTGACGGAAAAATCAGCGCTTCAGGCGTGCGCGAGATGCTCGGCCTTGCCGATCGCGGCCAGACCATCGACCTTTTTGAAGCGGTGATGGGTGGAAAGATTGCCGAGGCGCTCGCACAGGTGCGCAAGCTTTATGACGCAGGGGCGGACCCTGAAACCATTCTCACAGACCTGGCCGAGTTCACCCATCTGGTCACCCGCATGAAAGTCGTCGCCGAGACCGCCAGGGACCCCGCGATCACCCCGGACGAACGCACCCGCGGAGCAGAGCTTGCTGCTTCCCTCTCCATGCGGCACCTGACCCTTGCCTGGCAGATATTGCAGACAGGCGCCGCCGAGGTTGCCCGCGCAGGCAACACTGTTCAGGCAGCCGAAATGGTGTTGATCCGGCTTGGTTACGCAACGGACCTTCCAACGCCGGACGAACTTATTCAAAGGCTGGCCGCAAATGCGGATTCGCCGGTCCATGATGCATCCGGAAACACAAAATCCCCCGCTGCCGGTGGGCCTTCTGGTGCTAGTCAGGCCATGGCTGGGCACGGGCAGGGCGGGGCCGGGCCCGCCGCTGGCCCTGTTGGCGCAGCCAACTCCCTGGTGCTGCCGCGGGCGCGGCCCGAAGCGCTGGCCAGCCCGCAGAACTTTGCCCAACTGGCGGCACTGGCGGGAGAAAAGCGCGACCTGCTTCTCAAGCACGCCCTTGAAACGGATATTCGGCCCATCAGCTTTGAGGCAGGACGCATGGAAATAGCCCTGACCGGCAAGGCCGACCCCGCAATCGTCACAACTCTTGGGGAGCGCCTGAAACTGTGGACCGGGCGCACCTGGATGATTTCCATCTCCAGCGAACACCATGACGCCCCCACGATCCGCGAAACCAGGGAACTGGCAAAAAGGGGCGCCTTTGATGAGGCGCGTGCCGACCCGCTGGTGCAGGCGGTGCTTGAGGCTTTTCCCGGCGCCGAAGTGGCAAATGTCACAGAACTGAAGATTTCACCGAACAGCAAAACAAAGTCAGATCAGAAAGAGACGCGATGAAAGACCTTATGAGCATGATGGGCAAGATGCAGGAAATGCAGGCAAAAATGGGCAAAATCCAGGAGGAGATCGAAAACGCCACCGTCGAGGGCAGCGCCGGTGGCGATATGGTGACCCTGACCATGTCGGGCAAGGGCGAGATGAAGAGCCTTTCCATCGACCCAAGCCTGCTCAAGGCGGACGAAGGGGAAATTCTTGAAGACCTGATCATTGCCGCTCATAATGACGCCGCCGCCAGGGCCGAGGCGGCCAAGGCCGAAAAAATGCAGGAACTGACCGCGGGCTTGCCCATTCCGCCGGGCATGAAACTGCCGTTCTGATCTTTCCTTTTCCCCGTGGGGAGAAGGGACAGGAGACAAGACCCTAGATGATCCACACCGGCGGCAGTGAAATCGAGCAGCTCATACAGCTTCTGGCGCGCCTGCCGGGATTGGGCCCCCGCTCGGCCCGTCGCGCTGTTCTGCACCTCATCAAGCGTAAGGACGCCCTGATGATCCCGCTCGCTTCGGCGCTGCAACGGGCGGTCGAGGCGGTCACCATCTGTGAGCAATGCGGCAATGTGGATACCAGTTCCCCCTGCGCCATCTGCACCGACCCGCGGCGGCAACAAAACGCGATGCTGATCGTTGTCGAGGATGTCTCGGACCTGTGGGCGCTGGAGAGGGCCGGTGTCGGCCCCGTGCGCTATCACGTGCTCGGTGGTGTGCTGTCGCCCCTTGACGGGGTTGGCCCGGAGGACCTTGCCATCCAGGAACTGATTATCCGTGCCGGGGAGTTCACCGAAATTGTGCTGGCCGTCAACGCCACGGTGGAGGGCCAGACCACCGCCCATTATATAACCGACCGCATAGAAGGGCTGGACGTCAAAATCACCCGGCTGGCTCACGGGGTGCCGGTGGGAGGCGAACTGGACTATCTGGACGAAGGCACACTCTCACAGGCGCTAAAGGCCAGAACGGCTCTGTGATTTATTTTTCCGGGTCATCCTCACCTGCCGGGTCGGGTGAATTGAGCTGTTCGGGTATAGTCCTTGCGGGTGTATCACCCTCTTCCCACCCAACCGGGATCTGCTTGTTGTTCTTGGCACCCAGTTCCTGCAATATTTTCACCTGACGCACCACGCTGCCCCGGCCCGTCATGAGTTGGCTTTTGGCATCCTCAAAATTCCTTTGTGCCGCGCCGATGGATTTTTCCAGTCTGTCCATATTGCCCAAGAACCCGGCAACCTTGTCATAGAGTGCCCCGGCACGCTTGGCGATGACTTCGGCATTCTGGTTCCGGGCTTCGATATCCCAGACATTACGCACCGTGCGCAGCGCCACCATCAGGGTCGTCGGAGTGGTGATATAGACGTTTTTGCCGATGGCGAAGTCAACCAGAGACTTGTCGGCGCTGAAGGCCGCTGAAAATGCCGCTTCGATGGGCACGAACATCATCACATAATCCAGCCCGCTATTTGCATGGACCTGATAGTCTTTGTCCCCAAGGGTCCTGATATGAGATTTCATCGAGTTTACGTGATCCCGCAAATGCCGCGCGCGCGCTTCATCATCCTCACAATTGGCCAGTGCTTCAAACGCCACCAGTGAGACCTTGGAATCAACGATCATTTTGTCCCCGTTCGGGAACAGCACCTCAACATCAGTTCGAACACGCCCCCCGCCATCGCCCCTGTGAGACTGCTGGGTCAGAAACTGCTCACCCTCAACCAGTCCCGATTTTTCCAGAATGTTGGAGAGGATCATCTCCCCCCAGGCCCCTTGCGTCTGTGAACTTCCCTTGAGGGCGCGCGTGAGGTTACGGGCCTCTTCGCTCATGCGCAGGCTGTCCTGAGTGAGCGTTTTCATTTGCTGGGCCAGTTGCGCCGCGCCCTCAAGGTTTTGTTTCTGAAACTCTCCGATTTTGTCCGCAAGCGGTTTGAGCAGCAGATCGACCTGTTCGCGGTTTTGCCTGGAAAAGGTTTCGCCGTGGGATTTGAGCACATCCCCCGCCAGCAGTTTGAACTGACCTGTCAATTGCTCTTTGACATCAGCATTTTGTCTTTGCTGTTCTTCCATCTTTGCACGCAACGCCGCCGCTTCGGCCTGCAGGGACGAATTATCCTGCCGGTTTTGAGCAAGCTCTGCCTCCAGTTCGCCGATGCGCTGATCGCGGTCGCCAAGCTGTTGGGCAAAACTGATGCGCAGATTGTCGGTGGCCGCTTTTGCCGTCTCTTCAATCCGTTTGCGCCCGTTGCTGATGGTGGCGATCACAAGTGCAAAGAGCGCCACGGCAATTGCCGCCCCGGCAACCACAAGCGCCAGCCCGGCCGTGACTGCAAAATCACCCAAGGAGAAAACCACATATTCCACAAGCCCAACCCTATCCGATTCGTGGCCGCTTCAATATGCAAGGAACAATAGCGGCGGCTTTGCCTCAAGAGTTGACCCGCCAGCCCAAAATCGCCATATGCAATTTGTTATGAAAGCGGGTCGGCTTGGCGGCCCGGATATGTTCAAGGTTTCGCCCATGGCCCGTCGCCCCATTCTTGTTCTTCCCGACCCCCGGCTCCGTCAGGTGGCAAAGCCGGTTGAAAAGTTCGATGAGGACTTGAAAGACCTCATCGCCGACATGTTTGAAACCATGTATGACGCGCCAGGAATTGGCCTCGCCGCGCCCCAGATCGGGGTGATGGAGCGCCTTGTTGTCGTTGACTGCGGCCTGAAGAAACATGATTCCGAGACGAGGGACCTTGCCGGTGACCAAGAGGACGGGGATCTGGAAGAAGAAGATTCCGAGCCCGATCCCATCGCCATGATCAACCCGGAAATCACCTGGGTTTCAGAGGAGCTTTCGGTGCATGAGGAGGGATGTCTGTCCATCCCCGACTATTACGAAGACGTGGAACGCCCCGCCCGGTGCCGGGTCACCTATACCGATACCGGCGGCCAGCGCATCACCCGCGAACTTGACGGTCTGCTTTCAACCTGCGTGCAGCACGAAGTCGATCATCTGGACGGCAAATTGTTTATTGATTACCTGTCGCGCCTGAAGCGTGAAATGATAACCAAAAAATTCAAAAAAGCCGCCAGACATGCCTGATAACAGGTGGGCGGCGCGCCGGTCGGGTTGTTGTGCAGCCCAGAAAAAGCGGAGCCGCCCATGCGTGTGATTTTTATGGGAACCCCGGATTTTGCGGTGCCCACCTTCAAGCGGATTATCGAGCACGGCCATAAGATTGTTGCCTGCTATACCAAGCCCCCCCGCGCTGCGGGCCGGGGCCAGCGGGAAAAAAAAAGCCCGGTTCACCTGGCGGCGGAAGCGGCCGGTGTGCCCGTATTCACCCCCAAAAGCCTCAAGAACCAGGAACAGCAAGAGCTGTTTGCTTCCCATGGCGCCGATATTGGCGTGGTGGTAGCCTATGGGCTTATCCTTCCCAAAGCTGTCCTGGACGCGCCTGTTCATGGCTGCCTCAACCTGCATGGCTCCAGATTGCCACGCTGGCGCGGCGCGGCCCCCATCCAGCGTGCCATCATGGCCGGGGACAAAAGCACCGCCGTTCAGGTTATGCAGATGGACGAGGGGCTGGATACCGGCGCGGTCGGGCTTTCAACAGAGATAACCATTGATGCGCAAATGAGCGCCGGAGAGTTGCACAACAGGATGATGGAACTGGGAGCTGACCTGATGGTCAAGGCTCTGGATATGCTGGAGCGGGGGGAATTGCGTTTTACGCCGCAGAACGAACAGGGTGCGACCTACGCCAGAAAAATTGATAAGGCCGAAGCGCGCATAAACTGGAACCTGCCCGCCCAGCAGGTGCACAATCTCATTCGTGCCCTTTTTCCCTTTCCCGGCGCCTGGTGCGAGATGGAACTCAAGGGCGCACCCGTGCGGGTGAAGATATTGTGCAGCATGGTTGCTCAAGGGCAGGGCACCCCCGGCCAAATTCTTGATGACAGGTTGCTCATTGCCTGCGCAGAGGGCGCAATTCAGGCATTGAAGGTGCAGCGCCAGGGCAAGGGTGTAATGGAAGTAGCCGATTTCCTGCGCGGTACCGGTTCGCTCCAGGGGCAGGTATTGACCAGCGCCCAGACCAAGGACGGGCAGGACGATGCCCAGATTTAAGCTCACGGTCGAATATGACGGCACTCCCTTCGTGGGCTGGCAGAGACAGCCCGACCTGCCTTCGATCCAGCAGACCATTGAAGAAGCCATTGAAGCGTTTTCGGGGGAGGCCGCGCCAACCCAGGCAGCCGGGCGCACCGATGCCGGTGTGCATGCGCTGGGACAGGTGATCCATTTTGATCTGAAACGCCAGTGGGAGGCATTTCGTATCCAGCAGGCCATGAACTTCCACCTCAAACCGCACCCGGTCGTCATTGTGGCCAGTGAAGAGGTGGATGAGACGTTTGAAGCGCGCTTCTCCGCCAAAATGCGCTACTATAAATATATCATCTGCAACCGGCGCCCGCGCCCGGTGCTCGACTGGAACCGGGTCTGGCACGTGCCGGTCCCGCTTGAAGCGGAAGCCATGCACGAAGCGGCGCAATGTCTCGTCGGTCAGCACGATTTCACCACGTTTCGTGCTGCTGAATGCCAGTCCAACTCCCCGGTAAAGTCCCTTGACGCCATTGATGTGGTATCTGAGGGGGAGCGTATTGTCATTAGCCTGAAAGCGCGCAGTTTTCTGCACCATCAGGTGCGCTCGTTTGCCGGATCACTCAAGATGGTGGGGGAGGGCAAATGGCTGGCCGCAGACCTGAAAAACGCCCTTGAGGCGCGCGATCGTTCCTGGTGCGGAGCCATGGCCCCCGCCGCCGGACTCTATCTGGTGAAAGTGGAGTATTAGGGCCCAGAGCACCTACGGGCTGACCGGCAGCGCCGGAGGAAACAGCGTACCCACCAGCATCAGACCGACCATGCCCCCCACAAGCTTGGCAATAAGGAACATGGCAATCTGGGGTATGGTCAGGGTGACGATCAGCCGCCCGATATTGATTTCGATTACAAGAACGCCGACCACCAGAGCCAGGAGCACCATGGAGAGGTCAAAACCGGCAAGGCCGAGTATGAGGGAGAGAATGGTGGCGAAAAAGGTCGCCCAGTTGCTGGCCACCAGATAAGGCACCAGACCGTCAAGCCGGCCGAACTGACGCAGGGCAACGGCGCCAAAACTGATCTGAAGCACATAAAGGGCACCCACCACAATCAGCGCCTGCCAGGCGGGGGGGCCTTCGCCCGCATGTCCCATGAAAGAGGGAAGCAGGGCATTCAGGCCCGAGGCGAGAACGAACGCGGCCAGACTGCCCACCAGCCCCCGTGTGCCCAGGTCAAAAAATTCCGGGGCATTGCGCTGGCCCATCAGCAAAGCAAACGTACCCCGCCCGGCTGCCAGCATTTCTTCAATAAGTGTTTTGTCCATGATCTCGGAAATGTTTGCAGAAACAGGTGGCTAAAATCAGGTGGTACGCCTTGCTAGCATTTACAACGCGTTCTCAAAAGAAATTCCGCAGGAATTGGGTATAGATTTTCGTAAGTTGTTGAAGTTGTTCTGTTTCCACCCGCTCATCAACCTGGTGCATGGTGGTTCCCACCAGCCCGCACTCCACTACCGGGCAATACTCGGCGATGAAACGCGCGTCCGACGTGCCCCCGAAGGTCGCCATTTCCGGGCTGATGCCGGTGACCGCCCGCACGGCGTCGCGCAGGGTTTCGATATCCTCGGAAACCGGAGAAACAAAGCTGCGCGCCACAGCGGCGATCTGTTCCCACGCAATGTCAGTACCGTGAGAATCCACCTCCCCGATACGGTTTTCAATCCACTGGCGGATCGAGTGCGGGTCCCATTTGTCATTGAAGCGGATATTGAACATCAGCGTGCCCTCTGCGGCAATAACGTTGCTCGCCCCATTGCCCACGTCGATGGACGTGACTTCGAGGTTTGAAGCACCAAATTCCCCCGAACCCTCATCAAGGGGCGTGCCAGAGAGGTTGGAGGCCAGCGCCGCCAGCACCGGCACCGGGTTAATTGCGCGCTCGGGATAGGCCGAATGGCCCTGCTTGCCCCGAACGGTGATTTTCCCGCTGATGGAGCCGCGCCGCCCGATTTTCATGGAATCACCCAGGACTTCCGCCGAGCTTGGTTCACCCACGATGGAAAAATCAAACCTGTGGCCCTGTTCGGCGGCCCATTTGAGCACTTTTGCCGTGCCGTTTATGGCATCGGCCTCCTCATCGTTGGTTATGACAAGGGAAATGGCGCCTTTGTCCGCTTCCCCGCTCTTCACCGCTTCGGCCACGGCGGCGCAAAAACAGGCGACACCGCTTTTCATGTCCACCGCACCCCGGCCCCAGATGAAACCCTCCGCCTCGTCCGCCGCGAACGGGGGGTGGCTCCAGTGTTGCTCGTTACCCGGGGGCACCACATCCGTATGTCCCCCGAACAGCAGGTGACGGCCGGATGTGCCGCGGATAGCGAAAAGATTATCCACCGGGTAGGAGCTATCACCCTCAAACACCAGCCGTGTGCAGGCAAAACCCAGGGGCACAAGGAACGCTTCCACCACATCAAGCACACCGGCATTTCTGGGTGTAACCGAAGGGCAACGGATCAGGTCTTTGAGCAATGCGGCAGGGCCGCCTGAATTTGTCGTGTCAGGCATGGTTTTCCGGGTCCTGCCGCTGGAGTTGCTGTATCTTGAGTCACGGACTCACAAACAGGGTCCTGACCCCAGTCTATTCAGGCTTCCGGGTGCGGTCCATAGGCGTTTTGACCATCATCACCGGAAAGAAATCCGCACACCACCAGCAGATAGAGCGCCAGAACCCCCGTGGCCAGCATGAGGATTGTGGTCAGGGTTGTCGGTGCGGCAACGGAAAAGCCGCCAACTTCGACAATAGTATAGCCAAGGCCAGTTGCCTGCAACAACATCATCAAAAGGGCAAGTCCAGCATAAACCCAATATTCCATGCCCGCTGAACCCCGGTCGTGGCGCCGCTTGATAAACAGTGCGGACGCGGGAACAAGCAGGATAAGATAGACCAGCAGATTCAACCATCCCGTCTTGCTGCTAAAAGCCAGCATGCTTTCGGACATTTCCTCCACCGAAAGTCCACTCTCCGATGTCATCATGTCCATCGCGCCAAACGCGGTGACACCGAACATCGGCGACAGAATAATGCTCAGGATAATGGCGACCACCACAATGCCCAATATCCCCAGCCAGAAACTCTTGCGCCCGATACGTCCCTCAAAACTCAGATAAAGTGACTTGATGTTGTCCATTGGTCCCTCCTTGACGTTTGCCGCTCCTTTTGCGACGGGGCGCAGATCTTAGATGTTCCCGGGCGATGACACCACCCCTTTTGCCTTTCAATCCCGGAGCAGATCGTTGATTGAAGTCTTGGAGCGGGTCTGCGCATCAACGCGCTTGACGATGACAGCGCAATAAAGCGAGGGGCCGGGGGAGCCGTCGGGCAGGGGTTTTCCCGGCATCGAGCCCGACACAACCACCGAATAGGGCGGCACTTCGCCCATGTGAATTTTACCACTGTTGCGGTCAACAATTTTTGTCGACTGGCCTATGAACACACCCATGGAGATGACCGACCCCTCGCGCACAATGACGCCTTCGACAACTTCGGAGCGCGCTCCGATAAAACAATTATCCTCGATAATGGTGGGCCCCGCCTGCAGGGGTTCGAGCACTCCGCCGATGCCGACACCGCCCGAAAGATGCACATCTCTGCCGATCTGGGCGCACGAGCCCACCGTGACCCAGGTATCAACCATTGTGCCCTCGCCAACGCTGGCCCCCAGATTGACAAAGGAGGGCATGAGAATGGCTCCGGCCCCGATGTGGGCGGAATGGCGCACGATGGCTCCGGGAACCGCACGAAACCCCGCCTCACGGAACCGGTTTTCGCTCCATCCGGCAAATTTTGAGGGCACCTTGTCCCACCAGTGCGTACCTCCCGGACCACCGGGGATCATTTCCATGTCATTCAGCGAAAAACTGAGCAGAACAGCCTTTTTAAGCCATTGATGGACGATCCAGTCGCCGTTCTCCTCCCTTTCAGCGACCCTCCTTTCACCGCTGTCCAGAAGGTTGAGCGCCGCTTCGACCGCCTCGCGCACCTCCCCCTTGGTTGAATAGGTTATCTGGTCGCGCCTTTCAAAGGCGGCGTCGATGGTTCTGGCGAGGTCGGCGTGGTTCATTGTCGGTCCTGACGTCAAGGTAAAAACTCGTTCGGTTCAGGTTTAGCCAAGTTTGCCCAAAGAGGGAACAGGCTCCCTCAAACCAATTTCCGCCAACTATTCCTCTCCAATGCGGATAACGCAGCAGTGAAGAGCGCCAACACCAGCGCACATCGATCCTTAACTCCCCTGTGCGAGGATTTGCCTTCAGATACCACAAAGGATTGTTCCACAAATGGTCAGAAGCCACCACAACCCGTTGCGTACATCAAAGCAGGACATAGAAGCCGTCCGCAAAGTGCCACAGACTCCGCAGACCGAAGCGGCGGCCTATCGGCTCGCCTTCTCCGACGAAGAGTTTATGACCTCGGACGACATGCGCGGTGTGCGCTTTCAGCTTGAATACCTGAAACCTGAATTATGGCTGCGCGAACGCGGGGTAAACTCAACCATTGTCCTGTTCGGTGGCGCGCGCATCCCCGCTCCCGGCGAGGACCCCCGGGCCGCCAAGACCCCCATTGCCCGAAAAAATCTGATGAAAAGCGCACGTTATTATAACGAGGCACGTCTTTTTGCCCAATACGCCTCCCTGACCTCCAAGGCCATGGATTTCAAGGAATATATGGTGGTGACCGGGGGCGGCCCCGGCGTGATGGAAGCGGGAAACCGGGGCGCAGAAGAGGTAGGGGCACCCTCGATTGGCTTTAATATCGTGTTGCCCCACGAACAGGCTCCAAATTCCTATATCAGCCCGGAATACTGTTTTAACTTCCACTATTTCGCCACCCGCAAAATACACTTTCTGCTTCGTGCCAAGGCGGTGGCGGTGTTTCCGGGTGGATTTGGCACACTGGACGAGTTTTTTGAAACACTCACGCTGATCCAGACCGGGCGCATGGATCCCATTCCGGTTATTCTGTTTGGCGGAAAGTTCTGGAACCGGGCGATAAATCTTCAGGCCCTGGCCGAGGAGGGCACCATTTCCCCCGAAGATATCGAGTTGTTTTCAGTCGTGGATACAGCGGAAGAGGGCTGGGAGTGTGTGCGCTCATGCTATGATTTGCCACGCATCCAACTCGAAGCCGGTTAGGAAAATACCCGCCCGGCAGAGGAAAATTCCCGCCGGGCTGGCAGTTTCATGGGTCGACTATTCGTTGGCGGTGACTTGCAGGTTTAGCAGTTCGATTGCAACTGCGGGATTGGCCAAGCCTCCCGCCAGCACCAGAAACTGAACAGCCTGGTCCGGGTTGACGCTGATTTCAAAGCTCTGAGGATCTTTGAGGTAGGCCACGACCGCGCGGGAAATCTGTGCCTCAAGCGCCGGTGCACCCAGCATTGACAGCATCTGGGGCGCCATATTGGCAACGCCGGATATGAACTCCTTGCGGGTGATGCCTTCTTCTTCCATCACAAATTCCATGAACTTGGTGGTCAGGGAATCATCATCAAACCTGATGGACGCCGAGTTCAGGGTGAGGCCTGAAACCATTCCCATCATCATCTGCATCGAGCGCGCTTCATATTCCGAAGAAGAGGGGTCGATTTTGGCCATCTCCTGGCTGGTTTCCTGAATTTGCTCCATCAGCTCAAGCGTATAGCCGCCGATTTCAACCGCAAAATTCAGCTTGCCCAAATTCTGGATTGTTACCGATGATTCAGAAATATCCATGCGACCGTCGTCAAGATACCACATGGCATTGCCATCCAGACGGGCATTGAGTTGGGACAGTCCAAAGGCATCCAGGAACTCGGTCGCGTCCCTGTCTTCAATCTTGCTCAGATCACCGTAGATTCCATCAATGGCGTAAGAACTGAGATAGGTGTTTTCCGCTTCATCATACTCCGCATCAACTGTTATGGAATCAATGGCGAAAACCTCGTCCCCCCCTATGGTGACCGACACCGGCCCTGCTGATAGTCCCTGATAGAGCAACATGGTTTCAAGCACATCCGCGCCCGGCTCGGCCGCAATCCTGATATCGGTAAAAACCACATTGTTCACCACCAGGTTTACCCCCTCGGCGGTGTAATCCAGGTCGTCAAAAGTTGCGCTTTCCGCCCGATAGCCGCCCTCGGGAGTTTCAGTGACCCCGACAAAGGTCAGGGTGCGGTCCAGCAGTTCTGCCCCCCGTTTGCTGTCCAGGGTCGGTATGCTTATGCCACTGAGCACGATCGTGTCGCCATCGGCGGTGGCAGAGCCAAACTGAACATCCACCGCCGCCATGATTCTGATGGCTTCAGCAAACTTGTCAGCAAAGTCGCGCGCGTCCTGGGCGAATGCGCCCCCGCCAAGGGAAAAAACAGCGGCACCGGCAAGGACGGCCCGGGTCAGTACATTCAGTCTCATGGATATCTTCCTGTTGTTTTCGAATTTTGGTTCCTGGTTCAACAAATATTTGTCAGCATAATATCAGACGGTTTTGAGAAATTGGACCAAATCATCCGTTATATGGTGAATGTGGTCACAATCGTCCACCCGGCTCAACTCCCAGTCATCCACCTGATCGTGGGCAAAACCGGGGCCCGCCGTCACGTGCACGGTTGCCATGCCCATCGCATGGGGCACCAGCAGATTTTTCTCCAGATCGTCAAACATCGCTGCCCTCTCCGGTGAAATGCTAAAGGTTTTCAGAAATTCCTCATAGGCCGAACGTACCGGCTTGGGCTTGTAGCCGGCGGCGCGAATGTCAAATATTCCCTCAAACAGGTGCCGACCACCCAGCTTGTCGAGCACCGCCTCGGCATGGGGAACATCGGCGTTGGTAAAAATGAACTTGCGGCCGGGCAAGGCGCTGATGATGTCGACAAGCTCGGGGTGAGCATCGACGGGCGAATAGTCAATGTCGTGCACGATATCCAGATAATGGTCCGGATCGACCCCGTGATTGTCCATCAGCCCGTTCAGGGTGGTTCCGTGATCGCGGTAGTAATCCTTTTGCAGCTTGCGCGCTTTTGTATGCTCAAGGCCGGTAATGTTCATCACGTATTGGGTGATGAGCGTATCAATCTGGGCGAACAGGTTGCAGGTGCGCGGATAAAGCGTGTTGTCCAGATCAAAGATCCAGCTCTCCACCCCCTCCAGAATTGCAGCCGCCGGGCCGGTTTGGTTCATGGCAATTTTCTCCTGTGGGCCTCCCTTGAAATGCTCAGGGAACGATCAACGTGCCGGCGCCATAGTCGGTGAACAACTCGATAAGTACCGCATGGGCGACTCTTCCGTTGACGATGACGACCCCGCCCACTCCCTTGTTGAGGGCTTCAAGACAGGTTTCAACCTTGGGGATCATGCCCCCGCTTATGGTGCCATCCCCGATCAGCGTCTCCGCCTCTTTGACGCTAAGCTCTTCAATGAGCTTGCCTTCCTTGTCCAGCACACCGGGCACATCGGTTAAAAACAGCAGGCGTTCAGCACCAAGGGCCGCCGCGATCGCCCCTGAGAATGTATCCGCGTTTATGTTGTAGGTGGCGCCATCCCGCCCGGGCGCAACCGGAGCGATGACGGGAATGACACCGGAATCCGTCAACTGATCCAGAACGGCGCGATCGACTTGTTCAGGTTCGCCCACAAATCCAAGGTCGACGATACGCTCGATATTGCTGTCCGGGTCGATGCTGGTTTTTCGCGCCTTTCGCGCAAAAACCAGATTGCCGTCCTTGCCGCTCAGTCCCACGGCGCGCTCCCCCTGGGCATTGATGAGCGCCACGATCTGCTTGTTGATGGAGCCGGAAAGAACCATTTCGACAATTTCAACGGTCGCCCTGTCGGTGACCCGCAGGCCTTCTTCAAATTTTGAAGGAATGCCCATCCGGTGCAACATGGCGCCAATCTGAGGCCCCCCGCCATGCACGACAACCGGGTTGACTCCGGACTGCTTGAGCAGGGCCACATCGCGGGCGAAAGCCTCTGCCAACCCGGCATCACCCATGGCATGGCCACCATATTTTATGACAACGGTTCTGCCTTCATAACACTGCATGAAGGGCAGGGCCTTGGCAAGAATGGCGGCGTCGTGGCTGATTGTTTCTTTGTCGCTCATGGGTACCTGCTACTAGGTCGCAAATTACTCGGGTTTTGTCTGTTTACAGGCCCTGATGCGGATTGTCTTGCCTCATGTTTGCCCGGCTCGGAAAAAACCACTGCAAGGGGCTAAAAAAGGGGTCAGCCAATCTTGATTTGCAGGTGAACTTTTTTTAGTAAAAGCAGCTTTCCAAAGCCTGCCCTGACAGGAACCTTCATATTCATGAAACTCACTATCCTGCTCACCGGAGAGAATTCGAAAGCCTTGCGGGTAAATTTTGGACCCTATGCAAGCAAGTTCGAGCGCATGTTCAAAAAAGCGGCCCCCGGCTTTACCTTCGAAACCGTAAAAGTGCTGGAAAGCGAGCCGATCCCCGACGTTTCGCAGCTGGAGGGCGTGGTTGTCACCGGTTCAGCAAAAGGCGTATATGACGATACCGAATGGATGGAACCGCTTCGCGCTGCCATCCGCCGGATCTATGCGGCGCGGGTGCCCATGCTCGGCATTTGCTTTGGTCACCAGATAATGGCCGACGCTCTTGGTGGAAAGGTCGTCAAATCAGAAAAAGGCTGGGGCATAGGGCGTCATGTCTACAAGCTCGGCGAATGTCCTGCCTATTTCAACCATCCCTCAGGCGAACTTGCCATTGCCGCCAGCCATCAGGACCAGGTGATTGATCCGCCCAAGGAGGCCAGAACATTTATCAGTTCGGATTTCACCCCCAATGCCGGCCTCATCTATGACAATGGCGCTGCCATGAGCATGCAACCGCACCCCGAATTCGAGCTTGAATATTCAGCGGGTATCGTTGAACTGCGGCGTAATAATCCGCTCAATGACAACGAGGTGCAGGCGGCTCTGGACAGTCTCAGCGCGCCCATGGACAATGACTTTGTCGGCAAGGCGCTGGGTAGGTTTTTTCTTGAGGCTGCCCGGGGTTGAGCCTTTATTCCTCAAGGAACCGGGCAATGGTTGCCCGCAGATCCTCGATCCCCACCCCTGTTTCAGATGACGTCAGCAGGATTTCGGGATAAGCCGCCGGGCGCCGGGCGATGGCGGCTTTCGTGGCGGCAACGTTTTTGTTCAGGTCCTTGTGGGAAGGTTTGTCGACCTTGGTCAGGACAACCTGATAGCTCACCGCATCCCTGTCCAATTCGTTCATGACGCTGAGATCGTTGGCTTTGAGGCCGTGGCGCGCGTCCACCAGCACATAGACCCGGCGAAGATTGGGGCGCCCCTGCAAATAGGCGTGAATGAGCTTGTTCCAGGCTTCAACCGCCGGTTTGGGTGCGCGGGCAAAACCATAACCGGGCATGTCCACAATGCGCACCGGTGCCATTTCAGCCTCAAAGATATTCAACTCCTGCGTGCGGCCGGGAGTATTGGAGGTGCGCGCAAGGTTTTTGCGTGCCGTCAGCGCGTTGATCAGCGAGGATTTACCCACGTTGGAACGACCGGCAAAGGCAACTTCTG
>DROE01000270.1 GCA_011322005.1 Devosia sp. | reverse complement strand
TTCTGATAGCGCTGGCTTTCAACACACCGTTGGCGGACGTGTTTTCCTATGAAATCAACGGGGAGCAGGGATGAGAGCCGCCGTCTACAACAAATATGGCCCCCCGGAAGTGGTGCGCATTGTTGAGGTGGAAAAGCCCGTTGCAAAAGACGGTGAAGTGCTGATTGGAATTCACGCGACCAGTGTCAATTCAGGTGACAGCCGGATGCGCAGCCTGAATGTGCCTGAGGGTTTTGGGGTAATTGTGAGACTGGTGTTTGGCATTTTCTCCCCCAGGAACCCTGTTCTGGGCATGGAGCTTGCCGGAACCATCGAAGCGATCGGCAGGGACGTCACCAAATTCAAGGTGGGGGACGAGGTTTTTGCCGCCTGCATGTTTGGCGCCCACGCCCAATATCGGGTGGTAAAACAGGATGCGGCAATTGCCTTGAAACCTGAAAATCTGAGTTTTGAAGAGGCTGCGGCCCTGAGTTTTGGCGGGACGACGGCGCTGTTTTTCCTCAAGGAAAAGGGGAATGTTAAACGCGGTGACAGGATATTGATAAACGGCGCGTCGGGCACCGTTGGCGTTGCAGCCATTCAACTGGCAAAACATTTCGGGGCGCAGGTCAGCGCCGTGTGCAGCGCCGGCAATAGTGAAATGGTGACCTCTTTGGGGGCGGACCGGGTGATTGATTATGAACGGGAGGATTTCACCGAGAACGGGGAAGTTTACGACATCATCATGGATAATGTTGGCAACGCCCCCTGGTCGCGCAGCAAGGATTCGCTGACGCAGACTGGCCGCCTGCTGATGGTGGTGGCGGGACTGCCCCAGATGCTGCAGGCGGCTTTTGTTTCAAGAAAGAACGGCAGAAGGGCAATTGCCGGGACACCAGCCGACAGCGCCGAGGCGCTTTTGTTTCTGGGCAAACTGGCACGGCAGGGGAAATACAGGCCGCACATCGACAGGGTTTTTGGCCTTGAAGATATTGTTGAAGCCCACGCCTATGTGGACAGCGGACGCAAACGGGGAAGCGTGGTCATGGCTTTGCAACCCGGATAAGCCGCCACCATAAAACAACAAAAGGGAAAACTTGAGTGAGCACGCAGACAAAACTCTCAACATTGTGGATAATCGTGATGTTGAATATGGCCTATGCGGATATTCTCTCACTATACGTCCCGGGAATTCACGAGGAATTGTCGGCATTTGCCGGAGACATGCCCATTACTCTGCTCATGTTGTTTGGTGCGATAAAAATTCAATTCCCGCTGGCCATGATCTTTTTGTCGCGGGTGCTGAAACTCAGGGCAAACCGCTGGGCAAACATTATTGTAGGTGTGACAACTATTATATTCGTTGTGGGCGGCGGATCGCTCACGCCGCATTACCTGTTCATCGCAACCGTCGAAGTGTTGTGCATGCTGGCGATTATCCGGCTTGCCTGGAGGTTGCCCGGCACGGGGCAAAGTTCCGCCCGGGCGGACGCCGCCGGCGGCCTTGAAATCTGAGACGCAAAACGCAAACCAAGCCCCCGGCCGCCAAAACATCTCATGCGCTCAGGGCCGGGCGCATCTCCCCGGCTTCCACCGGCTGATATAGCCCGCGCTTGTTGTTGGCCCTTTCGAACTCACCATTGCTCCCCATTACGGTGTCCGCGGCCCCCAGCACAAGATAGCCGTCAGGCTTCATTACCTTGCGCAGTGAGGTGAGCACCCGCTTTTTTGTATCCCCGTCAAAATAGATCAGCACGTTGCGGCAATATACGACATCCACCGTACCGATTGAGCGGTAGGACTCAAGCAGGTTGAGCAGACTGAACTTCACCATGCTCTTGATCTCATCCGAAATCAGCCACTGCGTGCCCTCCTGGGTGAAATGCTTGACCAGCAGATCCACCGGCAGGCCCCGTTGGACCTCAAACTGGGTGAAACGCCCCTCCTTTGCACGCGCAATTGCCGTGGCGGACAGGTCGGTGCCGATGATTTCGACCTTAATCCCGCCGAGCGCTGCTTTGTGCTTGTGCACCATCATGGCCAGCGAATAGGGTTCCTGCCCCGTTGAAGCCGCTGCGCACCAGATTCGCAGACGCCCCGCCACCCGCCGCGCCTTTATCAGTTCCGGCAGGATGATCTCCTCGAAAATTGTGAACGGCGTTTTGTCCCGAAAGAAGAAGGTTTCATTGGTGGTCATGGCATCGGTCACCGCGGTTTTCACCGCCTCCGGTGCCAGGCTGAGCCCGCGCGCCAGCGCCCCGATATCAGCAAACCCGTGGCTCTCGGCAATAGGTTTTAGTCGCGAATCCACCAGATATTCCTTGGATTGGCTAAGCACAATCCCCGAATTTTTCTGCACAAAGTCACAGATGGCCTTAAACTCTTCTGGTTTCATGATTTATCCCTTGCACCCAGTTTTACCGTTACCCGCTTACCCAACTCCTCCAGCCCGAACGCACCCACACAGGCTCCCGCGTTCATTGCCGCGCCGGGCATGCCCCAGACGATTGAACTCTTTTCGTCCTGGGCCATGACACTCCCCCCCGCATCAGCGACTTTGATCGCCCCTTGCGCCCCGTCGGTGCCCATACCGGTTAAAATCAACGCCAGAACACCGCTCCTGTAGATCGTCGAAACGCTTTCGAACAACGGGTCCACCGCCGGCCGGCAGTGATTGACAGTGGGTCCCTTGTCCAACGCTATTCTTGCCTGCGCGCCATCCTGGACGACCCGCATGTGAAACCCGCCCGGAGCCACATAAATGCGCCCCGGCACCACCGGCTCGCAGTCTTTTGCCTCGCCGCCCTCAAGCCCGGTCAGGCGGCAAAGGTTTTCGCCCAGAAGGGCGGTAAAAGTCGCGGGCATGTGCTGGGTAATCAGCACCGGCACCCTGTCCAGATGACCCTTGAGGATTGTGAAGAGCTTGGTCAGCGCCGCCGGACCGCCGGTGGAGGAGCCGACCACCAGCGCCCGGACCGGGGCAACGGACGCGCGCCGCAGCGCAAAATTCGCTGTTGCCGCCGGAATCGGTTCCCATTTCTGATGTTTGCCCGGTTCCCGGGTTCCCCCGGACCCGGGCGCAACGCTGCCCGGAGGCGCTGTCTCCGATGCCCGGTTGATTCCTGCCAGCCCGGTAATCTTGCGTATCAGTTCATTTTTGAAATCGGCCCGTGCATCATTGCCGTCCCGCTGGAATGAGGGTTTGGCAATATAGTCTGCCGCCCCCAGCGCCATGGCCTTCAGGCTAACTTCCGCATTGCGCCGCGACAGGGTGGAGGCCACCAGCACTTTTGCACCCGGTGCGGCACGCAAAAGTCCGGGCAGGGCTGTCAGCCCGTCCATGATCGGCATTTCAATATCAAGGATAATCACATCTGGTTTTGCAGCGCCAATCTTGTTCAACGCCACCTGCCCATTGTCGGCGCTGGCCACCACCTCGGCGCCATCCATGGCGTCCACCCAGTTGCGCACCATGCCCCGCACCACGGCGGAATCTTCGACAAGCATCACCCTTGCCCGCCCGGTGTCGCCCACCGGCTGGCTTCTTGCGCCCATTTGCGCAACCTCCTTCATTCAGTTCATTTGGTCGCGGGTTTTGCAGGGCGGAACCGTATTCCGGCCGCCTTCAATACCCGGGTCTATATCAGTACCTTAATCGAAACCGACCTCCTGGAATTTGCTTTCCAGAATTTCACGATCGAACGGTTTCATAATGTATTCGTTGGCACCGGCTTTGAGCGCCATGGCGATGTGACCCACGTCGTTTTCGGTTGTGCAGAATACCACCTGAGGCTTGTCGCCACCCTCATAGGCGCGCAGTTGTTTGAGAAAATCCAGCCCCGACATTACGGGCATGTTCCAATCCAGCAGAATGGTGTCAGGCATCTCCGCCGAGCATTTCTCGAACGCCTCCTGACCGTCTTCGGCCTCATCCACAACAAAATCCATGTCCTCAAGAATGCGTCTTGCAACCTTGCGGACCACGCTGGAATCGTCAACCACGAGACAGGACTTCATTTTTTTGTTCCTCATTCTGGTGTTCAGTATTCAGTGTTCAGGCGGCATCCTTGCGAAGCAGCCCTGCAATCAGACTGTCCACGTCCAGCACCATCAGCAATTCATTTTCCAGCCGATAGGCGCCAAGGCACAATTGGGCCCAGTCCGGATCGATATTCACCGGGTTGGCTTCGAACAGGTCGTCCGAAAGCGTCACCACCTCCCCAAGAGTATCGGTCAAAAGTCCGTATGATTCGTTATCACAGATAACACCGACTGCCGGACGTTCGGTGATCGTCTGGTTTACCGCATCCGTTCCCATGATTCTGGAAAGATCAACTATGGTGACTATGCGGCCCCTCAGGTTGAGAATGCCGGCAATTTTCTCGCTCGCCAGCGGCACATGGGTGAAATTGTCGGGGAAAAACACGTCCTGCACTTTTTCGATCGGCATGCCGATAAGCTGTCCCCCCAACCGGATGGTGACAAACTGACGCCCGCTTCCATCTCCGGCATGCCCACTCATGCGGCAATCTCCACTTCCCCGCTTTGTCCCGCTCTTTTAAGGGCGTCGATAAGACCGCGTCGGTCGAATTTGGCCACATAGGCAAACATGCCCACCTCCTGCGCCCGTCTTTCCGCCTGCGGTCCGGCAAAGGCGGAGAGTGCAATCACCGGCCAATCTCTGGCGTTCTTGTCCCCTTGCAGAAGTTTGGCCAGCGTGAACCCGTCCATGTTGGGCATTTCGATATCGGTGACCACCAGGTCGAACGTCTCGCCGTTCTTTACTCTCTCAAAGGCTTCAACTCCATCCTCGCAAACGGTTACCGCAAAACCCGCTCCCTTGAGCACCGGCACAATCATATTGCGGAAAAATCCGCTGTCCTCGGCATAAAGAATGCGCCGCGGAGTGCGCGACTCACGCTCCTTTTGCTCAAACCAGTCTGAAAACGCCATCGGCAGAAAATGGCCCACATCCAGAATCTCCGTGGCTTTGCCCGCGATTATGGCGCTGCCCAGAAACCCTGGTTCACTGGGTTCCACGTGCAAGTCCAGACGGTCATCGACAATGTCCACAATCCGGTCCACCACCAGCCCCATTGAGCGCTCCCCCTCGGAGAACACCAGCATGGGCAGACGGCCCTCCTTGTGGTTTTTGGTGCTTTCATTTACATAAACCAGCGGCATCAGCCTTCCGCGATATTGAACCATATGCTGCTCTCCGGCGCGTTCAATAGACGCGAGCTCGAACTCTTCCAGCCTTGTCACCAGAGACAATGGCACCGCCTTGGGCTCTTCGCCTCCCGCCTGGAACAGCAGCAGGGAGTTTGTTGCCCCCTCATCCGAGGGAGTTTCGTCCTCCAAGCAGGCGGAGGGGTCGGTGCCGACGCCTTGCGCCACGGCCTGCGCCACCCCGTTCGGATCAACGATCATGATCACCGAGCCGTCACCCATGATGGTATTGCCCGAGAACATGGAAACCTCCTTGAGCATTCCCGACATGGGTTTGACCACGATTTCCTCGGTATGGAATACCTCGTCGACGACGATACCGAATTCCTGCGCCCCCACCCGGGTAACAACAATAAAAGTGTTCTCGGCCCGCTTCATGTCGCGCGCGGTTTTTTCTTCGTTGTCATCCTCCGGCCGATTCATGTCGAGCAGATGAGCCAGCCGCACCAGGGGGAGCAGCGTTTCACGCAGGCGCAATACCTCCGCATCCTTGATGACTTCAATGGAATTGGCCCCCCCGGGATGGGCGCGCACCAGTTCAGTCACCGCCAGTTGGGGAATGGCGAAACGCTCCCCGGCGGTTTCAATGATAAGGGCAGGAATAATCGCCAGTGTCAGGGGGATTTTTATGCGCACCGCCGTCCCTTGTCCTTCGACCGAATGCAGGTCGATGGTCCCGCCGATAAGCTCGATATTGGTGCGCACCACATCCATGCCCACCCCGCGCCCGGAAACCGAGGTCACCTTTTCCGCCGTGGAAAAGCCTGCATCAAATATCAGCTTGTTGACTTGGGAATCCGACATTTCCTCGAGTTCAGCCTCGCTCCGCACCCCTTTTTCAAGGGCCTTCTCGCGCAGTTTCGCAGTGTTCAGGCCCTTGCCGTCATCAGCAATCTCGATGATGATATGCCCCCCCTCATGGAAGGCGGAAACCTTGATGGTGCCGGTTTTGGGCTTGCCCGCAGCCTTGCGCACCTCGGGCGGCTCAATACCGTGGTCGGCGGAGTTGCGCACCATATGGGTAAGGGGGTCGCGGATGAGTTCAAGCACCTGCCGGTCCAGCTCGGTCTCCGCCCCCTGCATTTCCAGTTCGATGGGCCGCTCCAGTTCCAGCGACAGGTCGCGCACGATCCGGGGCAGCTTGCCCCAGGCGTTGCCGATGGGCTGCATGCGGGTCTGCATCACGCCCTCCTGCAATTCCCCGGTAACGTTTGAGAGCCGTTGCAAAGGCACCTCGAATTCGTTGTCCTCGTGGCGGCGCGAGATTTCAAGAAGCTGATTGCGCGTCAGAACCAATTCGGAGACCATGGTCATCAGCGTTTCGATGGTTTGCACGTTCACCCGGATTGTCTGGCTGGCCTTGGCCCGTTCAGCCTTTGGTTTTTTCTTGGCCGGTTTTTCAGGTTTCTTTGTCTCCGGCTCCGGCACGGACTCTGGCCCCTCCGCCGCCGCGAACGCTGCCTCAAGCTCTTCGAGCGATACCTCGCCGGGCTTGAGTTCGCGCCCCATGGGACCGCCCTTGTCATCCAGCTTGTCTTCTTCGTCTCCGGCCTCCCCTTGTGAAGCGGGTTGCTCAGCAACATTCTCACTCGCCTCCGCGGCCTCCTGCTCGCCCTTCACCTCCGGTGTTTCAGCCGCCGCTGCCTGCGCGCCCGGCTGTGCTTCGCCCCCCCCCGGCGCTTGCTTGACCCCGGCCAGCACCAGCAGCGGGTCGATCAGGTCCTGATCATCTCCCTGTGGCTCTTCCTGATTTTCCTCCAGTTCACCCAGGATCATCTTAATCCGGTCGATGGAGTTCAGAATTGTCGAAACACCATCCCCGGTAACCTCGGCGCCGTCCCGGTAGGTGCCCATCAGCGTTTCTGCTGCATGAGCCAGCAATTCAAGCCGCGGCAGACCCAAAAATCCGCAGGTACCCTTGATGGTGTGCACCAGGCGGAACACATTATCCAGAATTTCGGAATTGTTGGGCTCGCGTTCGAACCGCACCAGTTCGCTGTCGATAACCTCAAGGCTCTCGCTGGTTTCCGTCAGAAATTCGCCTAGCAGATCATCCATGGGGTCGGGCCCGTTTCATCCAAAAGGGTGCCTAGAAAATAGCTCCCCCGAAACTGTCCCCAAGGCGGTTAACGAATGCTTGCCAGACCGGTCTCCTGCGTATTCGTACCTATCTCGGGTTCCGGCTGCGCCCCCGCCTTGCTATTTTGGCGTTGCCGTGAATTTCAGCGTCGCGCCTTCCAGCTCCATCCCCAGTTCCATGTCTGAAAGCCGGGCCAGAAGGCCGGTGTAAAATGGCTGGATACCACGGGCGTCAACGCCTTTTTCCGGGTTGCCCGCCATCAGTTCTTCAACCCCCGACGGAATGAGTGTCTTTTGCTTGGTTTCCGGGTCGCTGGTAGCGACAATCTCAATATTCTCCCTGCCCGCCTCCCCGCTCAAACCGACCGTCACCTTGCCACCGCGCGGCACTGCGCCCGAGGCAATAATCAGCATGTTCATCAACAGTTTGCCCTTGTTTTTGGGCACCATGAGCGGAGCAATGTTCCAGTCCAAGTCGGCCTTTTCCACCTCAAACAACAATTGAGCCACCCGCTCGCACTCGCGCGTGTCAAATTCTGTACCGGCCGTGGAGGACGCTCCATAGGCCAGTCGGGCAAATTCGAGCCGCGCCAGCGCCATTTTGGAAGCATTGGCCACTAACTTCTTGGCATGGTCCCGCATCGACTCCTGTTCGGGATCCTCCAGCGCCTGCAGGCCGTTGCCCATGGCTCCCACCGGGTTTATCAGGTCATGGCAGACCCGGGAGCACAGCATTGCCGCCAGGTCAGGCGCGCTCAGTTCAATTATTTCAGCCATAGGATTTTCAGCTCCGCCGCTAGTTGGTTTGGATTGATATTTCAAGAATCACTTCCGCCATGTTGGCCCGCAAGTCCCGCCAAGGGCAATATGGCTTTGCATGTCAACACGACCAGGGTGCCGCTAGCCCCTGTTTTGCGCCTCTGCAAACCCGCTTTTCTGCCAGGTATCCATTGCTTTTACCCGCGCCGTCTTGTCGACGAGGGAAAAAGCCTCCCGGTTGCCGAACGAATAAAACAGATAGAGCCGGTTATCCAGCACCCGGTAAATCAGGGGATTACCGTCCGAAAAAAAACCCCGCGCCAGGCTCATGGTCCCATGGCCCCCGAACTGGGGAGCGTAAATTTCAGGCGCCTTGGCAAAAATTTCCAGGTTGGCGGCGCTGGAAAAAAACCAGGGCACCCCCTTCCAGTAGAACTCGAACTCGGGCCGTCCGGGCACCGGTTCGGCTTCAGTGAAATAGGTAACCGCATCATAGCCGTTCAGCGCCACGCCGGAAAGCGGGTCAACAACCATGCCCGGCACGACCCGGCTCGCCGCCCCGATGCCACTCGTTCCAGAACCCAGAACAAACACCAGGCCAAGAAAAAATGTCCTCAGGCCGGCCAGGGTTAAGAATTGTTTACCGATTTGCCGCATCATGGTCGCGATTGAGCCCCATAATATATGTGTTTGGCCAAATCTTTGTTCGGCAATGTCGCCACAAGACTAAGCGCCAATCGTGAGGCTTTGGTAAACAGCGCTTGCACCGCGCGCCACAACAGGGCCATTTCGGCCAAACAAGTTAGAGCACCGCCAGAATGACAAAATTTTTCACCTCTCTTTTGCTTGCTGTAGCGCTTGGCTTTGCCGCGCCCTCCGGCTCCCTCGCGCAAGGGGCGGTATCCGAAACCTATTCAAGCGAAGAACTTGTCAATGCCGGGCACCAGTTTTTCGGCTCCCTTTCCCAGGGGCTGGCCTCGCTTGTGGAGCGCGCCATCTCTCAGTTCGGGCAGCCCAACGCCTATATTCTGGGCCAGGAAGGCGCTGGAGCTTTGTTTGCCGGGGCCCGTTTTGGCGAAGGCACCATGTACACCAGAAATGTCGGCCAGCGCGAAATCTTCTGGCAGGGACCCACCATTGGTTTTGATGTGGGCGGCGATGGCTCGCGGGTGATGATGCTGGTCTATAACCTGCCGAGTGTAGAGGCCGTGTACGGCCGCTACCCCTCCATCGAGGGCAGTGCCTACATCGTTGGCGGGCTGGGCATGAACGTGATGAAGCGCGACGAAGTGGTCATGGTTCCCATCCGCTCCGGCGTGGGCGCGCGGCTCGGGGTCAATGTGGGCTATCTCAAGTTCACCAGCGAGCCTACCTGGAATCCGTTTTAGGGTCTGTTGACAATCAGGACTTGGAGAGTGATTTGCCCCTATCCAACATTTGTGAACCCGCCCCCCTACCTTTTTGTTAAGGTTAATGCTTAGTTAAGTTGGTGCGCGGTGCTAAAGCCTGTCACCTTGGGCTGTGGTGGCCTGTTGCCGGGCTGGGATTCATTCCCGGCAATCAGGTTGCGCCGGCCGGGAGGGCTGCGAACCGCCCACGAGTCCTGTCGCGTCAAAAGAACCCGGACCACCAGGCGTTCATCCAACGGGGAGTTGAGTTTTGATTATTGAAAATGTCATGTATTTTGTCCTTGGCTTTTTGGCATCCGCCCTGCTGGCACTGATGATCATGCCCTCGGTCTGGCGCCGGGCCACCCGGCTTACAAAAAAACGCATCGAAGCGGCGACCCCCATGACCATGTCCGAGTTCCGGGCCGACAAGGACCAGTTGCGGGCCGAATTCGCCCTTTCCACCCGCCGTCTGGAAATGAACGTCGAAGCCCTGCGCAAGCGCCTTGCCGACCAACTCTCCGAAATCAACGCCAAGCGCAACGACCAGATACAACTCAAGGCTGAACGCGATGAGCAACTTGCCATTGTGCGCGAACTGGAAGAGCGCGAAAGTGAACTGCGCCGGCGTATTCTGGACCTGGAAAAAGAGGGTGCGGACCTGGCCCAGCGCCTGCGTATGAGAGACCGCGACCTGAATGCAAAACTCGCAGAGCTCGACCGTCACAAGTCCCGTGATGGTGGAATTTCAGCCTCCGAAATCGACGACCTGCTCAACGCGCTCGACGCCGAGCGCGCCCGCTCCGAGCGCCTCGAAGAGCAGGTGCACCGCCTGATTGCTCAACTCGAAAACCACGATTCCGAGACCGCCTCAGCTCATCTGGCCATCGCCGAGCTGCGCGAAAGCCTGGCTTCCAAGGACGATGTGCTGGACGACAGTCAGTCCGAACTGATAAAGGCTGAAGCGCGCATTGCCAACGCCGAGAGCAAGCTCTCCGAGCTGCTGGAGGAGACCTCCAATTTCGTGGATGCCGAAGAGGGCAAAACTTCTCAACTGCTGGCCGACAAGCTCTCCATGGAAGAGGAACTTGAATCCTTGCGTGAAAAAGTTATCGGGGTGGAAACAACCATCCTGAACGAGTGGGACACTGAACGTATTGAGCAATCCCATTTGCGCGAACGTCTCAATGACATCGCCTCGGATGTCTCCAAACTGGTCTATTCAATGGACGAGGACGAAGCAACTCCCTCTACGCAAAGCCTGTTTGATCAGGTGCAGAAATTCGCTGACGAAGACATTTCCGGCATGGCCCCTGTCAACGGCACAAGTAAGCCAAACCACAAGAGCAATGGCAAAAGCAGACCCGAGCCGATCCCGCCGAAGTCCGGCCGCCTCTCGGACCGCATGCGCGCCCTGCGCGAGATGCACGTCAGATAGGAGCGCTGCCAGGAAAAGTCAGCCCGCCGGCGCGAGGCCGAACGTCCGGCGGTTTTCCGCTTCAGCCAAACCGGCCACAAATTTACTACTCCGTCACCACCACGATTTCGCGGATCATCTCCCCCGTTGCCCCGTCCACCAGCCGGAGCACGGTTTGCCCGTCCACAAGATAGGTAACGGCAATAACATCGTTTACCGGAACCATGGCGCGCACTTCGGCTGAGGCGGGCAGGGCGATCTCCTCAAGCGCCAAAAGGTCGGCAGCGCTCTCCCGGTCCTTGGTTGCCCGATAGACAAGAGCCAGAACAATCGCCATAAACCCCAGAATTAGAATGCTCATCGAAAAGCCGAACGAGCGCCGGGCCCTCCCGATTATCACCCGCGCCTCATCGGTCATTTCGCTGGTCTGATCCTCATTGGAGGGGTCTTTGTCACTCATGTCTGAAAATCCTGATGAAACTGAAAACTGGCATCTCGTGGTCAGCGGGGAAACCGCCGGGCAACGGCTCGACGCCTTTGTGGCCGCGCACATTGCCGACCTCAGCCGCACCCGCATCAAACAGTTGATCCTTGCCGGTGAGGTCGCGCTTGGCGGGCGGACCATATGTGAGCCCAAACACCGCGTCAAACCCGGCGATGAGATTTGTGTCAACAAACCCGCCCCCGTTGACCCCGCCCCGCTGGCCGAGGACATTCCCCTTGATATTCTGTTCGAGGACGAGCACTTGATAGTCCTCAATAAGCCAACCGGCCTCGTCGTCCACCCTGCCCCCGGCGCACCCGATGGCACCCTGGTCAACGCGCTTCTCCATCATTGCGGAAATTCGCTTTCCGGCATTGGCGGGGTCAAACGCCCCGGCATCGTGCACAGGCTCGATAAAGACACCACCGGGGTGATGGTTGTCGCCAAGTCCGAGCGCGCCCACAACCATCTGGCGGCCCAGTTTGCCGATCATGGCCGCTCCGGCCCCCTGAAGCGCAACTATCTGGCTTTTGTCTGGGGCCATCATCAGACGTTCGCCGGCACTATCGAGACGCCCCTTGGCCGCGACCCGCGCAATCGCTTCAAACAGGCGGTGCGAAAAGGTGAAAACAAGCAGGTCCGCCACGCTGTCACCCATTTTCAGACCATTTCCCGCTATTCGGGCGAAGGCTGGGACATCGCCAAAGTCCAGTGCCGCCTTGAAACCGGACGCACCCACCAGATAAGGGTGCATATGGCCCATGTGGGTCATCCGGTGATCGCCGATCCGCTCTATGCCAGTGGCTTTGCCACCAAGGCACTGGCGCTACCCGACGATCTCCGGCTCATCGCGCAAAATCTGGGCCGCCAGGCCCTGCACGCCGCTGAACTGGGCTTTGAACATCCTCTCACCAGAGAGGAGATGATGTTTTTTGCCCCCCTGCCCGCTGACCTCACCAAACTGGACGAAGCTCTGAAACCCTTTGATTGCAGCCTGAACTGACCCCTTATCCTCCCGGAGGCACAAACACCCTCCCAATCTCACCCCCTCATCCTGAGCCTGTCAAAGGACGAGGAAGTGCCGCTTCCAACGTGCAGGCATTCCCCTCAAACCCAAAAAAAGGCTTCACAAAATTGCCTTCATCGTAATATAACGATCAAAGGCGCGTGAACTTCTTTACCCCAAAAGGTGAAATCGGCAAAATCGCACCTATATTACGCAAAACTGTTGGTTTGGGCATGCTGCATTCGGATGCCAGGGTTGCGGGCCTTGCCGGTGAGGACGCAACAAAAAACAGCAAGATTAATGGGACAATTGTTATGGCACAGACAAATCTTCCAACCTTGAGCTCGGAAAGCGGCCTGACACGCTATCTGCAGGATATTCGCAAATATCCCATGCTTGAAGCCGATGAAGAGTTCATGCTGGCCAAACGCTATGCCGAACACGAGGATTCCGGCGCCGCCCAGAAGCTGATTACTTCCCATTTGCGGCTGGTGGCCAAAATCGCCATGGGCTATCGCGGTTATGGTCTGCCCATCTCCGAAGTCATTTCCGAGGGCAATGTGGGCCTGATGCACGCGGTCAAGCGCTTCGACCCGGACAAGGGCTTCCGCCTTGCAACCTACGCCATGTGGTGGATACGTGCTTCCATTCAGGAATATGTGCTGCGCTCCTGGTCACTGGTCAAAATCGGCACCACGGCGGCCCAGAAGCGCCTGTTTTTCAACCTGAGGAAAGTCAAGAGCCAGATTGCGGCCATTGACGACGGTGCCCTGCATCCCGACCAGATTACCCAGATTGCAACCCGCCTCAAGGTTGCCGAGGAGGAGGTTGTGTCCATGAACCAGCGCCTCACCGGGGATGCTTCCCTCAACGCGCCCATGAAGACCGACGAAGGCGCCTCCCAGTGGCAGGACTGGCTGATTGACGAAGGCCCCGATCAGGAAACCGTGCTCGGCGACAGCGAGGAATATAACGAACGCATGGCGATGGTTAGCGCGGCCATGGACGTGCTCAACGAGCGCGAGAAGGCCATTTTCACCGCCCGCCGCCTCAAGGAAGACCCCCTGACGCTGGAGCAACTGGCTCAGGAATACAATGTCAGCCGCGAACGCATCCGCCAGATCGAAGTCAGGGCGTTCGAAAAAGTCCAGGCCGGTGTACAAAAGGCCGCCGAACAGGCAAAGGCCGACCGCTCGGAGGCTCTGGAAGGGGCCTGAAGCAAAACAGGGCGACCAGCACGAAATACGTGGCTCCAGGCCTCCCCATTCCCTTCATCCTGAGGAGGCCGAAGGCCATCTCGAAGGACGAGGAGGGTGGGGAGGCTCTGACGCTTGCAAACTTTTTTTGAAAGCCAGCCCGTCCAGGCGCACCGCCTTGAGGAGCAACGCTCACACCCGCCCCCTACTGACGGGTGGGATCGGCATCGGTGTTTTTGGGCTTGTCAGGGGGCGCAGGGGCGCGCTTTGGCCCCGGTTTTCCCCGCGCTGCCCGCCCGGGCCGCCCCTTGGCACCGGACGCACCCGTTACCGCCGCTTTGGCCACCGGTGCGGGTTCAACTATGCTTTCCTCGTCCTTGCGCCGCGTTGTTTGCGAGGTTTTTGTCGTCACGTCCGAACAGCTTGAGCACTCATAAGTGTCCAGCACATCGAACTTTTCTTCTTTCCAGCGGTTGACCTTGGTTGAGCCGTCGTCTTGCGCTTCGCGTTCCTCTTTCTCCTCAGTCGAGACCAGCGTTTCCTCGCGGTTGCTGCGCGAAATGGAAAACGCCGCCCCGCATTTGGCGCATTTTGCCGATTTGGCCCGCGAGCCGAAAATCCAGCGATATATGGCAAAACCAGCGCCGAGCCCCAGAACTGCCGAACCGCCCAGCCGCACCATGCCCTCCTGGCTCCCCATGATCCAATAGGCGATCAGCGCCGCGATAACGCCCAGCACCACCCCCCATGTGATGGCGCTCTTTTGAATGGACTGACGCAATTCCTGCTGGTTTTCGGATAGTTCAGACATTTGTTCCCCCTCCTGCAAAACACAGCAGAACCTATGCCCGTTCGTCCGGCACCGCAACTTTTATTGCCCGAATAACTCGCCCATCACTTCAACGCGGTTGGTCCAGATATAGCCATCAAAATCCCGGGGCACCATGCCAGTCTGCTCTTCAAAATCAATGCCCGCGCTGCCTCCGGCCCCGTCAAAGGGACCAAGCAAAATTACTTTGCTCCCGGCATCCGCCATGCGTTGGGTAAACCGGTGCGGCCAACCCCACAGGGCCCATGCCAGATTTGCCGGAACACTCACCAGCGTGTTCTGGCAAGCCCCCGGAACAATCCCCGTCCAGCCAATTGCCAGATACTGGCCCAGACACGAAGCCGTTGATACCTTGTCAAAACCCGGCAGATTATCCACCAGCGTCGTGGTAATCCGGGTCGGCGTTTCACCGCCATAAACCCCGAACACTTTATTACGCCAGTCCGGGTTGGCGTTGAGTAGCGCCGCCAGTGCTTCACCCTCCTCGGCCCGCTGGCTCTTGAAATTGATGAGGAATTTCCCTTCCGGGAAGGCCTCAAGAACCTCTCTCAATGTGGGCATCAGCCCGATACCGGTGCGCCGCAGCGGATAGGTTTCTCCCCCGTCCGCCGTATAGCCATAACCCATATCAAGGCTTTTCAGATAGGCCATATCCAGCTCCTCGGTCACCCCGGTGCCATCGGTGCGGCAGTCCACCCTCCAGTCGTGAAAAACGGCAAACTGCTTGTCAGCCGTCAGGTGCACATCCAGTTCCACCACCTCGGCCCCGGCGCTGAAAGCCGCCCGCATCGAGGGGATGGTGTTCTCCATGAAACCATGGATAACCGGATAGATGCGCGTTGCCGTACAGGTGTCGTTTTCAAGCCCTTCACGGGGATAGGTCTGGTGTACCCCGCGATGAGCCAGAAGCCGGGTCTGATTATCCTCGGTGCTGGCAAAGAGCGAACTGTTCCACGCCCACACAGCGAAAAAAAACAGCAAAAAACCGATAAGAATTTTCTTTCGCAACCCGTGTTCCTCAATAATCTTCAAGTATTTTTTTCAAATTCTCCTTGCCCATAATCACCAAATAGGGCGTGGTTTTGTTTTGCCCTGCGGGCACAATTTCAAATGCTCCTGTCTCGGTACGGTTGCTGGTGCCGCTTCGTTTGCCCGGCGCCAGTTCAACCCCGTCCAGCGGAAAAGCCAGCCCCCGCGAACGCAAGAACCTGATTGGGAAAACCGGATGGATGGAGACCCGCGCACCCGGCATGGCTTCAAACGAAAAGTCCCCGGCCACCGCCAGCGCGATATCCGTTTCATCAACGAGAATGATTTTTCGCTTTCCCGCGTAGCGCGCCGCCACGTCAAGCGCATTGAGCGTATGGTCAAGCCGCCCTCCGGTCAGCCCCAGCCCCAGCACCAGCGGTGAACTGGTCGAATAAAGACATTTTTCAAAGTCGGTGCTCTCCTGTTCGGAGATTTCAATCAGCCCGGTTTTTGCCGCCCAGCCCTCGCGGTTTTCAAGCGAATCCATATCCCCGATAATGGCCTCGGGCACAATGGATGCCCTGGCGCACCATTTCGCTCCCCCGTCCGCCGCCACAAGCCCCGCCCCCTCCCCCTGCAACTCTTTGAGAAGTTCAATGTCCACCGGTCCGCCGCCAACGATGACCAGCAGACCCTCAAACCTCAGCGCAGGTCTTTGTTCGCCATCCCCCCACCCCTGACTTGCCACTTGCGCTTCCCCCCTCACCACACTAAAACCTGAGGAACATATCTCGCTGGGGTGCTTCAAAAATGAAGCTGAGAAAAACCCATTGAACCTGAACCGGATTATGCTGGCGGAGGAAGTTCGAGATGGCAAGGGTTATGCGTGTCCCCGGCAGGTGCAAATCCCGAAACCATTTTCTCCTCTTTCGTTGCACCCGATAGGAGAAACAAATGCTCACCAGACTTGTTCTGACCTTCACTTTGGCACTGGCGGCCTCCGCTCCCGCCTTGGCGCAGCAAAACCCCACCCTGACCGTCTATACCTATGATGCCTTCGCCGCCGACTGGGGCCCCGGACCGGCGCTCAAAACCGGCTTTGAACAGACCTGCGCCTGTACGCTTGAGTTTGTCGCCGCCGACAGTTCCATCGGTGCCCTGCGCCGGGTGCAGCTTGAAGGGGAAAACACCAATGCCGATATTGTTCTGGGCCTTGACACCTCCATCGTCGGCGAGGCGTTGGCCACCGGCCTGTTCGCCCCCCACAAGGTCGACACCGGCGCCCTCAGAGTGCCAGAAAACTGGCGCTCGCCGGTATTCGTGCCCTTCGACTACGGCTATTTCGCCATGGTTTACAATACCGAACTGATGCCAACCCCCCCCACATCCTTTGAAAAGCTGGCTGGCAATCCGGACCTCAAAATCGTCATTCAGGACCCGCGTTCCTCGACCCCCGGCATGGGCCTGATGCTGTGGATAAAAGCCGCCTATGGCGACGACGCCGAAGAGGCCTGGCCCGAAATCGCCCCCCGCGTGCTCACCCTCACCCGCTCCTGGTCCGAGGCCTACGCGCTGTTCCTGGCCGGGGAGGCCGACATGGTGCTTTCCTACACCACCTCCCCCGCCTATCACCTGATGGTCGAAAATGACCCCCGTTTTGCCGCCGCCCCGTTCCGCGAAGGTCATTACACCCAGATTGAGGTTGCAGGAATTTTAAGCTCCTCCCCCAACAAGCAACTGGCCAACGATTTCCTGACCTACCTTATCTCCCCTGAGGCTCAGGTCTTTATTCCCACCACCAACTGGATGTATCCGGTTGCCGACATCGAGTTGCCGGCGGGTTTTGACACCCTGTTCGTGCCGCAAAAAACCCTGCTGCTCGATGATGAAACCGTCACTGAAAACGCCGCCCGCTGGATTGGCGAAATGCTGAAATCCTTTGAATAAAGCAGCTCCGTTTTTCCGCACCTTTGATTTCCCGCGGCGCGTCATCGGACTGGCCATCGCCGCCGGTATCACCGCCCTTATGCTGATGATTTTCCTTGCGGTTTCCCGGGCTGATATCCCACTCTCATCCAGTTCCCTTCAGCCCGACATCCCCCATCTGGTGCGCATGAGCCTGATACAGGCCGCCCTGACCACAGCTTTGTCGCTCGGCGTTGGCATTGCTCTGGCATGGGCCCTCAACCGGCTCAGGTTTTTTGGCCGCCAGCTGGTGGTTTCCCTGTTTGCAACCGCCATCGTTGCCCCAGCCATTGTTGTGGCGCTGGGAGTGATTGCCCTCTGGGGCCGCGCCGGATGGATAAACGGGCTTCTCTCCGCTTTTTCCCTCGACTGGAACGGCTCCATCTTTGGCCTGCATGGAATTCTTTTGGCCCACACAATTCTCAACGGTGCCTTTGCCGCCCATATTCTCCTGGCCCGGCTTGAAACCATTCCGGCAAGGAAACTCAAGACCGCGCAGAGCCTCGCCCTATCCCCGCTGCGTCGTTTTATGGTGCTCGACTGGCCCGCGATTTCCTCAAGCCTGCCCCCCCTGGGCGCGATTATCTTTCTGCTCGCTTTTACCAGCTTTCCAATTGTGCTCATTCTTGGTGGCGGCCCCGCCAACCAGACCCTTGAGGTCGCCATCTATTCCTATGTCCGGCTTTCCTTTGACTTGCGGGCCGCCCTCAATCTGGCGCTGGTCCAGCTTGTTCTTTGCCTGCTCATCGTCCTGCCCGCCTTGCTGATGACCCCCTCCCTTGCGGACGCCGGCACCAGTCGCCACCTCCATTGGCCCGACAACAAAAATGCCCGGATACTCCAGTGGCTGATTCTTCTTCTGGCCCTTGTCGGTTTTGGCCTGCCCCTTCTTGCCGTTCTGGTCAACGGGCTCGGCCCCGGCCTGTTCGGGGTGCTTGTCCAGCCCCGCTTCTGGCAGGCGGCATTGACCAGCCTGTCCATCGGCACGGCAAGCGCAATCCTCACCCTTGCCCTGGCTCTTGGTCTGGCCACGGCTCGCAACAGCTTTGCCTCCCCCCTGGCACGAACCGCATTGGCCCTGCCCGCCTTCGCCTATCTGGTCATCCCCGCGCTGGTGCTCTCGCTGGGGTTTTTCCTGGCCGTGAGGAAGCTGCAAATCCCCCCCGCCGATGCCGCCCCTTTCGTTCTCATCCTTGCCAACGCCCTGCTCGCCCTGCCCTTTGCCATCTCGGTACTCGCCCCGGCCCTTACCGCCATCGACAGGCGTTACAGAAGAACCGCCCGCAGCCTTGCCTTGGGCGGATTTACCCGCTGGCGTCTGGTTGAATGGCCCCTGATGGGCCGGGCGGTCGGCATTGCGCTGGCTTTTGGCTTTTGCTTTTCCCTTGGCGACCTGGGGGTCATCGCCCTGTTTGGCACTTCTGAATTTTCAACCCTGCCCTGGCTCATGTTCCGTGCCCTTGGCGCTTATCGCACCAATGACGCCGCCGCCATTGCCTCGGTGCTGCTTTTGCTGACGCTTGTTGCATTCTGGGCCCTGCCCCCTCTCATGAAAAAGCTCTCCCATGCTCGAAGCTGAACAGCTCACCTTTGCCCAACCCGGTCAGCCGCTTTCATATGTCTATGATTTGCAAGTCGCGCCCGGCGAAATCGTCGTCGTCACCGGTATCAGCGGCGCGGGAAAATCCACCCTGCTCGATTTGATTGCCGGCTTTTTGTCTCCCACAGCCGGAGCGCTGAGCCTGAACGGAGATGACCTTCTTGTTCTGCCCCCCGAAAAAAGACCGGTTTCCATTCTGTTTCAGCAGGACAATCTGTTCGAGCATCTCAGCGTTGCCAAAAACCTCGCTCTTGCCCTTCCCGCAAACGACAGGCAGGCAAAAGAAAAGATTGCCAACGCTCTGGACGAAGTGGGACTTGCAGATTACGGGCCGCGCCGCGCCCACGACATCTCGGGCGGACAAAAGCAGCGCGTTGCCCTTGCCCGCACACTTCTGCGCCAGAAACCCGTGCTGCTGCTGGATGAACCCTTTGCTTCACTCGATGATGAAACCGCCAGGGAGATGCGCGCGCTGGTGCGGTGCCTGACCGACGCCAATCAGTGGCACACACTGATTGTCAGCCACGCAAAAGAGGACGTCAGACAACTGGCTGACCGTCTCTACAATCTCTTTGAAGGTCGTCTGAACCCGGAAGTGCTCTAGGTCAACCGCTGGACGCCGCTGTGTCCGCCGCACGCCAGCTGGCCAGAACCTCGTTGAACATCGCCTCCGCCGCCGCGTCTTTCTCAAGTGTGATAATCGCCCGCCTGCCAGTTGCATAAACCAGGGCCAGGTCCATCCACTTGTTGCTTTCCAGCAGCGAAATATTGTTGCGCACATCTTGCTCCGCCGCGCTCAACGCAAACAGGAATGAGTTGCCCACAACCCGGGCCGATGCGCCCACAAGGGCGGCCCCCTGCACCAGTTCCTCGTTCTTGAGCAGAATACCGGGCAACCCGGCGACCGCCCCGCCCGAGAAGGTTTCACTCACCTCGAAGTCGATTTCCATCAGGTGACTGGCGGGCAGCGAGGGGTCGGCATTACGCCGGATGAGCAGTTTTACACCCAGGTTGCGCGCCGGAATTTTGGCGGTCCCGATGAGTGTGGGCTGGCCCAGCTCGTCAACCCCCCGGCTCCACTCCACAGTACCCGAGAACGGCACCGCCCCGGTTGTTCCATCTGCTGAGGCCTCCAGAAGCAACGATTGCGCACCTGTCGAAGAAACAGCCGTTTCGGCCCCATCCCCGCTCACGGTGATCTCGGGCGTCTGCTCGGCACTCAGCCGGTCCTCAACCTTGTCATTGTTGGCCAAGGGTTGGGCGAGCGGAGTGTCGTCCCCTTCTGTTGTTGTCGCACCAAGCCGGTCGTCGATCTTTTCTCCCCCCGGTCCCGCTTCAATTTGAGCGGCAGGAGCTCCGGCCTCCACATCGGTCGTTGTATTGCCCGGCCCCGGATTCGTCGCATCCGCTGTCACATTGCGCACCGCGGGTGTGTCGGCCTGACCATCCGGCACTGTCGCGTCTGCCAGCGTTCTGACATCACCCGATACAGGGGCCTCGGAAGCAAAAAGCGCATCCAGGTCCACATATCCCTCACGCCACGCCCAATAGCCGCCGCCGCCCACACCGGCCAGCAGTATGATAGCAAGAACAAGGAAAATAGTCAGCGCGTTGCCTCCCCTTTCCTCCTCGCCATCAGAAACAAGGCGCTCCTCCCCCGAAGTTAGCGGGCGATTGGCATCAAGCGCATCGGCAAGTGAGATGTCCTCGGAAGCGTTTTCACCGCGCGCTTCACGGTCCAGCACCTGAATGGCCCGGTCCACCGCCAACTGCGCTTCGTCTTCTTCGGGCTCACGCTCTGGGGCAACGCTGGGCTCGGCAACCGCGTCGTTCCCGGGCGCGGGCTGGCCTGAAACAGGAGCCGAAACCGCTCCGGCACCAGCCGACAGCACCGGAGGTTCCACTTCCACTTCGCGCACCCGCGACATGGCAGCGCCGACGGCCGCATCCGAAGCGTTTGCCGCCCCCTCGGATTTCGTCGCAATGTCGGCACTCTGCCTGAGCGGTTCACCCGCCTCCGCATCCCTCGCGGCCTGCGCAGCAAGCCTTGCTGCTTCCTTTTCATCCCTCGCCCGACGCTTGGCGGCGAGTGCGGCATCCTGCTCGGCGGCTTCCTTGGCGGTTTTTTCGCGCGCCACTTCCGCCCGGGCGATGATAGCATCAATCGAAGTCGGCTCTGCGTTGGCCAGGGCTTTTGCCTGAGGGCGCTCCCGGGGCACAGCCGGCACAGGTTCTGCGTGCTCCCCGGCAGCCGGTTGCCGACCTTCAACGCCCGGTCCATCGGCGGGTTCCTCAACCACAACCGGCTTCTCCGCCAGTGCGGCATCTCCCCCAGCGGCAATTGTTTCCGTGTCAAGCCCGTTCGCGGCGCGCGCCACTTCTTTTGCCGGTTCGGGACCGCTCTGCGTCGGCTCCGCACTTTGCGCCTCCGCCGGAGCCTGTGGAACCTCTTCCTCGGCGAACGGGATGGTCTCCTCATCCAGATCCTTCATACCCCCCAGCAGGGCTTCGGTGGCTTCATGTTCGACCTGGCGGATACAATCTTCCAGTTCCAGCCGGTGCTGGGTTATCTCGCGAGGTGGCAGCGAGGGAGTGATGGAGCGCAACTGCGCCACAAGCGCCTTGCGGGCCTTTTCGTAAACCTCGCGCCGCGCAGCACCATTATTTTCCGGCAATGCCCCCACGGCTTTGCTCAAAAGCTCTTGATAGTTTGCCATTCGCTACTCAATACCCGACATTTACGTCCAATTTTAGCCAATTATTCAATCATGGAAAGGGTCATGTACCAATATGGTATCTTCCCGTTCCGGCGATGTTGAGAGCAATGCTACAGGAGAACCGATTAATTCTTCGATATAGCGCACATATTTAACCGCCTGGGCGGGCAATTGCGCCCAGCTTTTGGCGCCCGCGGTCGTGTCCTTCCACCCCTCCAGCGTCTCATAGAGGGGCTTGACCCGGGCCTGAGCGCCCATCGAAGCCGGAAAAAAGTCAATTTTGTGTCCATCAAGCTCATAGGCGGTACAAACCTTGATTTCGTCCAGTCCGTCCAGAACATCAAGCTTGGTCAGGGCGATACCGTCAATGCCCGAGGTGCGCACACTTTGCCGCACCAGAACCGCATCAAACCACCCGCAGCGTCGCTTGCGCCCGGTCACCACGCCAAACTCGTTGCCCTTTTCGCCCAAAAATTGCCCCATTTCGTTTTCCTGCTCGGTTGGAAACGGCCCCTCCCCCACCCGCGTCGTATAGGCCTTGGTAATGCCCAGCACATAGTCGATTGCGCCGGGGCCCAGCCCCGAACCGGCCGCAGCCTGCCCGGCAACCGTGTTCGAGGAGGTCACGAACGGATAGGTGCCGTGGTCATTGTCCAGCAGCGCCCCTTGCGCCCCTTCGAACAGGATGCGTTTTCCCTGTTTGCGATGGTCGTCCAGCAGTGCCCAGACCTGTCCCATATATGGCAAAATCTGGTCAGCGACCGCCATCAGTTCTTCAAAGATGACCTGCCCCTCGACTTCCCCTATCCCAAGACCCCGCCTGAGCGCATTGTGGTGCAACAGCAGGCGGTCGATTTTTTCTTTCAGACTGTCCGGCTCTGCAAGGTCCATCACCCTTATGGCGCGCCGCCCCACCTTGTCCTCATAAGCCGGGCCGATCCCCCGTTTGGTGGTGCCGATGCGCAGGCCCGCGTTTGAGCCTTCGCGTATGGCGTCCAGCTCCTTGTGCAGGGAGAGGATGAGCGGCGCGTTTTCCGCCACCATCAGAATGTCCGGGGTTAGGGATATGCCCTG
>DROE01000269.1 GCA_011322005.1 Devosia sp. | reverse complement strand
ATAATGGCTCGCCAGGGTCGGTCGAAAACAAGTCGAGTTTCAAAGTTAAGCCCGTCCCTGGCATATTTCCGGCTTAATTCGTCCAGACGCTTTTGCGCTTCGGCCTGCAATTCATCGCGCATCTCCTCTTCGCGGTTGGCCATGCCGACCAGCCCGAGCCCCGCGATGTCCAGCGGGTCGATGGCGTGTAACAGGATCAGCGTTCGGGTTTCTGCGCAGGGGCAGTTCACCGCATAGCGCAATGCTTCCTCAGAGACCTCGGACAGGTCGATGGGAACAAGTACTCTTTTCATTATCTACGCCCTCATGCGCCCCAGCCGGAGCAGGGAATGCAGACAAAATCGCCCTCCTCATTCACCCGCAGTTTATTGACAAAGGTGACTTCCCCACATTGACTGCAACGCCGCGTTTTGAATGTACCTTTGCCTTTTGGCGGCTCGACTTGCTGGATATCACCGATCTCCAAAAATTGCGATTCATCGAGGCCGAGTATTTTATCGACCAATGGGTTGACGAGATCGGCGGGAATATCCTGCGGCTCGACGCCTTTGGCGCGCTCCTGAACAAACGGTGAATTCAGCGCACCCTCAAAGAACTCCGGCTTCAGCGAAACACGCACTGAGCGGCCGCTTTTGGCATCGATCAGGGTAAAAGCCATTTTATTGTAGTAGAGCTTCTGGATATTGGACTTACCATACGTGCATCCTGTCGCGGTCATGATGCCATCGAGAAAACAGCCGGCAGCGTGCCCCTTGCCGGTTTCGGCACGTATCACCAGCTCCTTGTTTTTAGCGCGCTCCACGCCCAGTGCCTTCATCGCCGCCAGGCCGGCGCGCAGCCCCATTGGCATCGCAGGGCATTTGTGGCCGTGAAATTTCATGCCTACTTCAAAGTATTCCTGTAGCGTTGAATCCATCGTCGATTTCCTCTTTTGATTGTTACGTTGAGTATTTGCACGAAGAGACCACCGTGCTGAGCAGTTACTCTCTGTGGCTGTTATTGAAGACGTTGAGGAATGGAAAAGGATGCAGGTCTTTTATGGTGGGCTTACTGACGTTGTTTCTGGGCCTATCGGTCAGTAAGGTGCCTTGCCGCCAAAGCTGTGTCGATAACTGAGGTGCAAGGCAATGTCAGTGGAGTTGTCGAATTGTCCGATATTTTCTATCAAGGCAAATGACAGGAGATCGCGGTGGTCGACGGGGATCCGGAGCCCGGCCGTAAACAACAAGGTCGCATCAGAAAGGTCAGAGCTGGAGGCGCCATCGAACAGCGAGGTTGAATAGGCTCCCTGAAACACCCAGTTGAGTTTGTGATGATGACTCCAGGCTTCGTATGCAGCCAGTGCTGACCAGATGTGGTCACCCGTTGGAATGGGAAGATTGTCGATCCCGCCCAGCCGGGTATAGGAGAGGTTGAGATGGACGGTGCCATCACGTCCCGCCGGGTGGCTGGCATAGCCTGCGATCTGGCCATCCCAGTTGCCCGATCCGCCAAAATCATTGACGTTTCCGGTGGGCGCCTTGATGGAGGCGGCGACAGCGCCGGTCCAGCCTCGCCATCGCGACCTGCTTTTCAGCTTCAGTTCCAGCGTGGTGTCGCCCGGAGCAAACGCGGCCGGCCGGTTGTCGCGATAAAATTGCTGTTCACCGGAATGGAGGAATACCAGGAAGTCGTTTTGAGGAAAGAATTCCCGGTCGGCGTTTCCCAGGTTGAGTGAATGATGAAAGGATTCGATGAGTGGGTCGGCAAAACCGCCGTTGCGTGAATGGATGGAGGTATCCAGGGTCAATTGGAGCGTATCGGTTAACCCATAGCTCAGGCGCAGCCCCCATCGCGCCACTTCGCCATCAAAAAAATAGAGATCCTTGCGCCCGCTTGACACGAGAATCTGGTTGATTTCGGCCAGTGAGAGTTTGCTGCGTCCCTGATCCCGGTTGTATTCAATCCAGTTACCAATCTTTGGAGACATGATGAATGTATTGGACCAGCCGAGTGAGAACTCCACGTCCAGCGTGTCCCGCGCCACGGTTTCTGCTTCGGCGGGCGTCAGTTCGAGAATCAGTTGATTGAACGGCAGCTGGTTGCGTACTGCGACAGGCCCAAGGCTCTTAGCGCTGGTTGGGGGTGAAAAGACTGCCAGCAGAATTTGCACTGCTGCCAGTTTACGAAAACTTCCGGAGAAGAGTGACATGCCGCCCGTTTACTCCGGTTTGTCCTGTGGCGGGAGTCCAGCTTGCGGGATGTAACAGCAGATTTGCCCGGTTTCATCGAAACGTGGCTGACAATTTTCCTTGAGTTTATCTTT
>DROE01000268.1 GCA_011322005.1 Devosia sp. | reverse complement strand
GAGTGTTTTCAGGTCTCGCTTGCCCTCCATCCGGTAGACAAACGGACGTGGGTGAAAGCGACCCTCAGCGTCGAAAAAACGAACGGTCTGAGGCGGTGCGGTGAGATAAAGAGTATCGCTCCGGTCGGGCGCGTAAGGGGAAACAAACCCGGCAAATATCATGGCCAGATAAAACAGAACCAACACCACAAGCGAAATCAGCGCCACCCGGTTTCGGCAGAACCGGCGTATCATCAGGCGGCGAAGGGAAAGCGGTTGCTTCTTTTGCTCAGAGGCGCTGCCAGAAGCAGTTGGCGAGTTGCCGGATTTTTTTATGCCATCGCTGGTCACAGGTTCCATTCCCTATTCCAGACGAATACGGGGATCGGACCAGGCGAGCGCCAGATCTGCCAGAAGATTTCCAACCAGAACAAATACCGCCAGAATGAGCAGTATCGCACCGGCCACATACATATCCTGCCCAAGCAGAGAGCGCAAAAACAACGGCCCCAGAGTTGGCAGGTTAAGCACCACAGAAACAATTATTACGTTGGAAAACAGGTCAGGAATTATCATGCTCAGGCGGCTGATCAACGGATTGATGGCCACGCGGGCCCCATGTTTGAGAATAACGGTTCGTTCAGGCAACCCCTTGGCTCTGGCAGTGGCAATATACTGCTGGTTAAGAACATCGAGCAGGCTGCCGCGCATGATGCGCATGGTGCCCGCCATACCTGCAAGTGTCAGAACCCCCACGGGGAACCACATATGCTGGGCCAGATCAGCCAGACGTGCCCAGGACCAGGGAGCGTCGCGAAACTCGGGCGAATAGAGACCTCCCACCTGGTCGGCTCCAAATATGAACACCGCGGCGAAAACATAGAGAAGTGAGGTCAGAAACGGGGGTACAGCCAATCCGATAAACCCCAGAAAGGTGAAAGAATAGTCTGCAATTCCATAACGGTGGGTAGCTGAATAAATACCGATGGCGATGGCCAGTCCCCAGGCCGCGGCAAGCGAGACGCCGCCCAACAGAATTGTGAACAAAAAACCATCAGCAATCAGGGTTGAGACCTGCGCGCCCTCAAACATTGCGGAAACGCCAAAATCTCCAACGACAATGCCGGAAAGCCAGTTCCAGTAGCGGACAAAAAAGTTTCCGGTCAGGCCGTACTGCTCGCGCAGCAATTCAACTCTGGCTGCGCTGCCGGCATCACCGGCTGCTGCGAGTTGGGCAATTTTGGTGGTGATGAAGTCGCCGGGGGGCAGTTGGATGATGGTGAAACTGATGAAGGATATCACCAAAAACATTGGTATAAGGCCCAGCAGTCTTCGCAGGAAATAATTCAGCAAGAGATGGGGCCTTTCCTCTGGGCAGGTCTGGAGAATTTACGCTATCACGCCGGCACGCCACGACAACCGGTTTCTTTATCAAATCAAAAGCACCCAAAAATTCCGGGTGCAGTGTTTCGGACGAAGTATGCCGTGGCAACCGAGGCCGCCACGGCATGGAGGAAGAGTTCAACTCTACTGCTTGAAATAGACCTGTTCGGGACGCATCGGTCCTTCCAGCAGCCCAAACGACACGTCGCGCATAGCTTCAGAGGGCATATTTCCAAGATTGGAATTATAGATGAATGCCCGGCGATAGAATCCGACATAGATGTTGAAAGCGTTTTCCGTCATCAGCCGGTTGGCTCGTTTCATCTCACTTACGCGGGTGTCATAGTCCATGGCACGCGCGCCCAGCAGAATGTCACTGAACTCTTTATATTCGGGGCTAAAGGGTTCCACGATGGCATTCTGATGCCAGAAGGGGAAACCCTGTGACACCGGCACCCAATCTTCAAGCTTGGCCAGGGGGGCGGTTGAACCGTAGATGTCGAACACGTGCAGGTCCCAGTCCAGAGTCTGGCGGCGTTCAAAAATCAGATCCTGTTGCTGATTGTTCATCACCAGACCTATGCCTATACCGGCAGGAATGGTTTCAACCAAAAACTCGGTGATGGGCACGTAGAGATCGTGGTTTGCCACATCAATCACCAACTCGATGTTGGTGCCGTCCGCATATTCGCGGATGCCGTCCCCGTTATTGTCCAGATATCCGGCCGCGTCCAGCAATGCGTTGGCGCGTTCCAGATCAAGTTCAGCGAACAGGGTTCCAGCCTCAGCATCGTAATAGGGCGAGTTGGGACTGAAGGAAAACGCCGTTGGATCAAGCAAATCCAGGAAGAACTGACGGTTGATCGAATCCCGGTCAATAGCCAGCGACATGGCCTGCCTGAAACTTGTGTTCCTTATCAGGTTGCGTTTGTTGTCGTTGGCATTGTCGTAGTTCATGTAAATTGACATGCCCGGCGTGTTGTTGAACCAGCCGATGGAAAAGTCGCGCCCCTCCTGCTCCCTGAGGAACAAAGGCAAATGCTGATTGCCGACCCAAGTCCCGTCATAGTCGAATTCCCCCGAGATATTGCCAAGAGCAACAGATTGACGATCAGGAACAATGTTGTTTTCCACGAAATCGATGTAAGGGAGCTGGTTGCCCGCCGTGTCGACTTTCCAATAGTAGGGGTTGCGTTCCAGACGGACCAGCGTGTTGTCGTTGCTGATGGATTCCATGCGCCAGGCGCCGACAGACACGCTGTTGCGACCTGACCACCAGGGTGCCCATTTGTTGAAATCCTCATAGGTCGCATCCGAATTGTAGCGCGGATGATCCTTTGAGAGCATGTGTTTGGGCCAGGCAAATGTGTCCTCGACCGCTGCCAGCGACTGGGCGGCGTATTTGAACGCAAATGGATAGGTCAGGCGAACGGTATACTTGTCGACCTGCTCAAACTCGGGGGCAACCCCCGGTGCAACAAACAAAGCGGGATGAATGGGAACCGAAGTATTGGGATCCTCCATGACATCCTGCCAGAAAAACGCCACATCGTCTGCGGTAAATGGCTCCCCGTCAGACCAGCGAATGCCCTCCCTGAGCTTTATGGTAAGAATAGTGCCGTCGTCATTGAAGGTCAGGGATTCCGCCAGATTTGGGATCGGCGGAGCGGCGCTGGGATCGGGGAATGCGTACGACACCAAGCCCTCGCGGGTCATGTTGACGAACACCGGTGGAAACAGCAAAGCCGAACCGCGGCTGAGCGTCCCCCCATAAGTGCCCACCTCGTTGAGTGGCGCAACAACCAGCGGGTTGGCGGGCAAACGTTCTTCCAATGGCGGCAGGCTCCCCGCAGCCACAAGTTCAGCAAGCATCGGCGCCTCACCCGCCGTTGCTCCCCAGTTGCTGGCTGCGAGGCCGAGAGCAACCGAAATTCCAATCAGTCTGTTGAACACGACAAATTCCTTCCAGGTTTCGAGTGGCGATCCACTTCTGATAGTCGAAAAGCATCATATTGGTCTGACAGGATTAAGGCAAGCATTTTCTCCTTCTGACCGCAAGATTAGTCGCAAGGCAAAAACTAAGTCCGCAGTTTTCTTGAGTTTTTCAAGGTGTCTTGACAATAGCCTTCTTAGTTATTGTTATAATGTTATTACTCTATGCTCTTTTGGTCTCATTGGTATCTCCGAAGATTGCTTCCGGCCTACCGGCAACCAACACCGGATGTGAGAACACTGAGCCAGCGAGGGGCTGGCCTGCAAGCTCGGCGGCGCTCTGGTTGCGTACTGCACTTGTAATCATCAACTGTTTCAGGTACGGGCCGCCAAAGGCGCAACTGGTCACAAGGCAGACCGGAAGATGAATTCGCTCCATTTCTTCGCCCCGGGGAGAAAGCTGCACCACAGCGCCACCACCATAGAGGGCTGTCCAGATGTTTCCCTCCGCATCAACGCTCAGTCCGTCAAAAATTCCAAACTGGCGCTCCTGACGGGCCAGCACGCGCCTATTGCTCAGGGTCCCCGAGACAAGGTCACAATCATAGGCCCAGATGGTGTTTATGTGAGAGTCGGTGAAATAGAACGTTTTGCCGTCCGGGCTCCAGCCCAGACCGTTGGGAGCAACCGGGTCAGTCAGGATTGTTGTGACCTCTCCTGATGGCGAAATGCGAAACAACCTGCCCGGCTGTTCCCGGCTATGGGTGAGCCAACCGACCCAGAAGTTACCTTGCGCATCAACCGCACCGTCGTTGAAACGCCCGGGCACCACCGGTGCGCCCGGGAGAGCAAGCGGATTGCAAAAAGGGCGCAAAGCTCCGCTTTCGAGCTCAAGCTCACATATCCCCTCCCGCTCCAGAGCGACCAATAGGTGCCCCCGCTCCGCCAGCGCAATTGCGCCCACAGAAGAGGACATGGTCCAGCGGCTGTTTATTCCCGTGGCGGGGTGGTGCCGATGAATTTCCGGCTTGAGCACATCAATCCAGTAAAGGGCCTCCTCGCGAGCATCCCACAGAGGTCCCTCACCCAGGACAGATTTGTTTTTCTGGATGCAGTGCAGCGCATCGACCTTCACGCAAACGGCCCCTCCGGCACCGGCGCAGCTTCACTCAGAAGTCCCTCGGCTCGCAATTCCCTCCAGAGGTCTGCTGGAATTTTATGAGCCATCAGTTCCACATTCTGCTCGATTTCATGGGCACGCACTGCCCCTGTGACAACGGATGCCACCCGGGGCTGCCCCAGGGGAAACTGTACGGCGGCGGCGGCCAGAGGCGTGTTGTGACGCGCACAAATCGCGCTCAACCTGTTGACTTTTTCAACCACTTCGGGAGGTGCTGCGCGATAGTCATGGGTCGCGCCGGGGGTAGCCCCGGTCGCCAGAATCCCCGATTTGTACGGCCCGGCAATCAGAAACGAAAACCCCTGTTTTTCTGCCAGCGGAAACAGCTCATCCAGCCCGTCCTGTTCCAACAGACTGTAGCGCCCTGCCAGCATATAACAATCAAGGTCCGCATTCTTTGCAAACTGAACGCTGGGGCCAACCTCGTTTACCCCGATACCGATGGCTTTGATAATTCCGGCGCGGCGCAATTCCTGAAGAGCGGGCACAGCCCCTTCAATGGCTTCCTTGAACCTTGCATCATAGTCATCACCATGGTGGGCCACATCCACATCATGGATGAGGGCGATGTCAATCCGGTTCATGCCAAGGCGCTGATAGCTGTCCTCAATCGAGCGCATCACCGCGTCATAGGTGTAGTCATGCACAATGTTGAACTCGAGTGTGCTCTTCCAGTTGCCACGTTTTATCTCATGGCTTTTCGCAGATTTGAGCAGACGCCCCACCTTGGTTGAAAGGGTGAAGCTGTCGCGCGGCTTGGTGCGCAATATGCTGCCGAAACGGTGCTCGGCAACACCGTGTCCGTATTGAGGAGCCATGTCAAAATGGCCCACGCCCGCTTTATAGGCCGCCTCAACTGTGGCCAGGGCCAATTCATCGGGTAAAACTTCAAAGAGGTTGCCCAGAGGCGCTCCGCCCATACCAAGTACACTGACTTCACACGAAGTGCGCCCGACCTTGCGGCGGCTCAGTTTTTTGTCCATTTTTTCTTCTCTGCTTCTGGTTGGTAAATCCTGAAAGTTTATTCTGGCAGGGTATCGGTGGCGCGCGCGCTTCTCCATCCGGCCTGCATATGTTCCTGACCCTGTCTCATGCGCTGGTATTTGCACTTTCGTGGCGGGAAATCTGCCCGATATTTATAGCTTCAAGCAGGGCGTGTTCGCTCGCGACATTCCCTGCCAGTTCACCAACTATTTTTCCGTCATAAAACAGCATGACACGGTCGCACACCAAAGAGTATTCGTTGAGTTCGGAAGAGATAAACAGCACGATGCGCCCTTCGTCGGCCAGCCGGTCGATGATTCTGTAAATTTCATCTTTTGCGCCTATGTCCACGCCTCTGGTCGGATCATTCAACAGCACCAGAGTGGGGTTTGCTGCAAGCCATTTTCCGATAACAATTTTTTGCTGATTTCCGCCCGAAAGGCTTTCCGCTTCATTTTCAAACCCACCATGGCGCAGGTTGAGGGCTTTAGCCTGTTCAGCGGCCAGCCTGGTCATGGCAGATTTTGTCGGCACGAAACCCAGGCGTCCCAGCGCGCCTGTCACCACCGTGTTCATATTTCCCAATATGTCCTGACTGAGCGCAAGCCCCTCAGTCCGCCTGTCGGCGGGAACCATGGCGACACCGGCTTTTACGGCAGCCCGGATCGAGGGCGGCATATTGGCATTTCCCGGCATGTACACCGTTCCGCCAACGGCATTTTTCCGGCCAAAAAGAACATCAAACACTTCTTCGCTGCCCGCCCCCTCCAGTCCGGCAAATCCGACAACCTCCCCCGGTGCGGCGACAAAACTGCACTCTTCCAGAACGCCTTCTCCCTTTAGACCATCAACCTTGAGGCAGTCCTGCGGTTGCTCACTGACTGGCTTGCGCAAGGTGCGTCGGGTGCGACTGGCGACTTGGTCGGCCTTGTCTCCGAGCATGTCATTGACGATACGTTTAATGGAAAGACCGCCCCTGATATGCTCGGCAACCTTTTCTCCATTGCGCAGCACGCTCACCCGGTCGGCAATTTTCACCACTTCCTCCAGTCGGTGCGAACTGTATAAAATTCCGGTGCCGCGCTTGCGCAGGTCGTTGATCACCTGAAACAGGCGTTCGCTTTCTTCCACGTTCAGGGATGAATTCGGCTCGTCCAGAATGAGCACTTTTGTATCAAGCGCCAGCGCCTTGGCAATTTCAATTAGTTGCTGATCGGCAATGCGCAGCGAACCGGCTGGCTGTTTCACGTCAATGGAAAGGCCGAGCAACTCGAGTACGGGCGATGCCTTGCGCTCCATCAGGGCCCGGTCAATCAGTCCGAAGCGCCCCGGCTCCCGACCCGTGAAAATATTCTGCACCGCATCAAAGTCAGGAAACAGGGATAGCTCCTGAAATACAATCGCCACGCCTCTATTGTTGGCATCTGCGACGGAACGAAAGGACACCTCTTCCCCCTGCAACAGATAGCGCCCCTGATCGGGACGTTCGGCACCGGCAATAATTTTCATGCAGGTGGATTTTCCGGCGCCGTTTTCTCCACAAAGCGCATGCACCTCCCCGGCGTGCAAATTCAAATCCACGCCAGAGAGAGCCGTGACGCCGCCAAACGTTTTGCTGATCCCGGAGAGAGTAAACAGCAGGTTGTTTTCGTCAGGCGGCGCCATATTTCACCTATTGGGCCAGCAGATCGGAATAGGATTGCACCGAACCCGGCAGGTCGGCAAAAATCGCCTCAATATCGGAATTGTAAAAAGCGCGTGTGTCTTCATAGCCATCCGATACGGTTTCTTCACGGGCGGTAATCGCGTCCACATTGGCACTGGTTACGAGTTCAGGACCCACATCAATCCAGCCGCGCGGCATGTTTTCACCCGAGGCAATGTTTTCCAGCATGGCGCGCATGGCAACATAACCCTGCATGAATGGTTTCTGGCCGACAGCCGCCAGAGCCACGCCACGCTCGATACCATCAAGACCGTCAGGATTTATGCCAATCGAGGCGATCTGGAATTCCCCGCCGGTGGACTCTTTAAGACGCACCAGACTGGGAAGGTCGTTTTCACAAAAACCGACATAGGCCAGCGCGCCCTGATTGGCGTCATAGACCGAACGCCAGGCAGAGAAATTCTGGGTCTGGTCAAACTTGACGTCAAACGCGCCGAGTACTTCGACCTGAGGCAAACGTTCGGAGATACGCTGGTTGAAGCCGGTCACCCGGGCCTCAATCAGAGCCAGGCCGGGCAAACAGATGCCGGTGACTATCGTACCGGCCGCACCATCGCCAAGAGCATCGGCGATGACATCGGCCATCATCGTACCCTGGTCTTTTTGCTTGGGCGCGGTGTGCAGAGACGCCAGGGATGCTGGCGATTCAACGTCGAAGGTTGAGACCACAACACCACTATTTACAGCCTCGTCGATGGGACGTATCCAGAAATCAGAGGGGAAGGCCACAACAACGATGGCGTCGGCCCCAGCCAATACCATGTCCTGAAATGCGGCAACTTCTGCGGCGGTATCAAAGGCTGCCGGTCCCGCTGAGCGGTAATCTCCGCCGCATTCTTCAACTGCTGCCTGGGCTCCCATTGCCAGTTGCTGGGTGTAGGGCCCCTGAAAATGCACCACCGATGCTCCAGTGAGACCCGAGCAGTCAAATTCCTGCGCAACAACGCCGCTGGCCCCCGCAAAGATCGCAGCCGCAAAAGCGGTCGCTCCGGCCAGTCTTAAAACAGATTTGAAAATGCTCATTTTGTTCCTCCAGTTCTTCACTCAGATTTACAACCCGCGCGTTTGCACGCGTTGCTCTATCGGCTCCGCCTCCTGCGGATTGCCGCATCCAGTGCCACAGCGGAAATAATCAGGACGCCGGTGACAAAAACGCTCCAGTTGGCAGTAATTCCAAATTGCACTATGCCGCTGCTGATAACCGCAATCAGCAAAGCCCCGAGGGCTGCCCCGACAACCGTTCCGCGCCCTCCGGTCAGGGCGGTGCCTCCGATTATGGCCGCGGTAATGGCGAGCAGCTCGTAACCTGTGCCCAGATTGGGGTCGGCAGTTGAAAAGAAGGCCAGGGTCAGCATGCCCGAAATGCCGCACAATGCGCCGGTAAGCATAAGCGTAATCATTCGAACCCGGGCAATGGGGATGCCGCTCAGTTCGGCAGCGCGCGGATTGGAGCCAATGGAGCGCACCATGAAACCGTAGCGGGTGTGATTGTAAACGACACTGAGCACGACCGTAAGCAGGGCAAATGCCCAGATGACCATGGGCACACCCAGTGGGGTAGCTCCCATCAACTTGAAAAATGAGTGTTCCCGGGGCAGTCCGTAAATAAACCCGCCGCCGGACACAATAAGGGTCAGCCCCTTGAAAGCTGACAGGGTGCCCAGGGTAATGATTATCACCGGCACCTTGAAAGCAGTTGCCATGACTGCGTTTAAGGCCCCCAGACCCACGCCAACGATTATTCCAAGCGCCGAGGCCACCCAGGGGTCAATCCCGAGGGTGACGACTACGACCGCCGCAACATTTATGGTCAGGCCATAGATTGAGGCTGTGGACAGGTCAATTTCCCCCATGGAAAGCTGAAAAACCACCCCCAGCCCGATGATGCCGAACCAGGCAGCACGCGAGCCGAAATTTGACAGGGAAGCAATCGAGGCAAAGTGGGGCTGAACAAGGCTGACCGCCGCCACCAAAACCACCAGTACCAACAAGATGCCAATTTCACTCGCACCGAAAAGTCGACGTAATGTGGCCAGAACCGGATTCCTTTTGCTGCTGCCCGAACTCATAGGCGCATCACTTCGTCGCTGGTTACGTTGTCTGACACCAATGAAGCGCCGGAAAGTTTTTCACCTGCCTTTGCGCCCAGAGTTTTGCGCGCGCTCAGAAACATCGCCGCATGGTCCAAATCACCAAAGTTTCTGACAATATCCTGAAGGTAGTGATGAGCGGCAGCGGTAGCTTTAAGCGCACCCGCCCCGTTCAACTGAGTGAAAGCGCAATTCAAATCCTTGAGATGGGTCGCAGCGCGTCCAGAGGGTGAAAAATCCCCATCAACAATCCTCTTGCCGATGGTTTTCAGAACCTGACTGTCGGCCAGCCCTCCGGCCATGGCGCGCCGGAGTGTGTCGGCATTCACACCCAGTTCCCCGGCAAAGGCAAACCCCTCCGCCAACCCCGCTATTGCGCAGGCGACAATAATCTGGTTGGCCAGTTTTGCCGCCTGACCCATGCCAACTGTACCCATATGAGTAACAGTTCCCAGGTCGCCGAGTGCCTCGGAGGCAAGGGCAACATCTTCTTTCTGCGCACCAAGAAAAATCGACAGACCGCCCGACTCGGCTCCCTTTGTTCCCCCGGAAACCGGCGCATCCGCAAAACGCACGGATTTGGGGAGCAGCCGGGCTACATCGTGCGCCGTCTCAGGCGTGTTCGTCCCCATATCCACAATCAAGGCTCCGGGATTGATGCTGTCAACGACGCCTCGGCAAAACAGCACGTCGTCAACAGCCTTGGCATCATGCAACAAAAGCAGCACTACCGATGCTTCCCGCACAGCTTCGTTGGGTGAGGAGGCGAGCCGTGCAACGCTGGCAATCTCTTTGGTGCGCGGGCCGGATGAGCGATTCCAGGCGATAACATGGTGACGTTTGGCTGCCAGGCGCTTCGCAACCCTGCTGCCCATCAGGCCCAAACCCAGCACACAAAGTTTCTCGCTCATACCCAACCCTTTTACTTTTGGTATGACGATTGTCTCCAGCTGTCAACCACAGGAACTATGCAGTTTTCGCCAATTTCTTGGGATTCAACGTGGTGTTAATCAGAGTGCCGCTTTTTTGGTCCTACTGGTATAGATTGCTGGGGATCAATATTTTCTGTGTGAATGGCTTCCAACGACGCAAAAGATATCCAACTGTGAGATTGAAAGCGTGATTAGCGCGGTTATTCACGTCCGTAAGTTTGATCCGGAGCGTAACAAGGAATTCATGGGGCCGGCATTTGATTTTCTGACCCGCATGAAGCCCAGCTAGGATAGTCAGCAGAAGCTGTCCTGGATGGAGCAAAAGGTAAAATTGGCGGCGCTGTGTGTGGAGCGGTCAGGCGTTCCGCACATGTGGGAGGAAAGCTGTCTATTATTTTCGCATGTTAGGGGATATTCAGGCGGATGATTTAGAAATGGTGCCGGCAGCAGGATTTGAACCCGCGACCCCCTGATTACAAATCAGGTGCTCTACCAACTGAGCTATACCGGCGGCGGGCCGCTAGCTAGCACCATGCCGGGCAAGTTGCAAGCCGCTCCTGCGCTCGGCGGCAACAGGGAGGGCTTCATTTTCAGCTGTCTCTGGATTGCGGGAAAAAGCCGTGTTAGCCCATAGAGACCTGACAGCAAACGCACCATTGCCTGCGAAAGAAATCGCGCGGACACACATAGATGCTTAAAACTAGTTTTGTTTCCAGCGGAACGGCAGAAGCCGACAAGGCGGCTCAGCTGATGCGCGCGCGATACGGAGATGTCGGGCTGGAGGAAGCTGAAGTCGCAGTCGTGCTGGGCGGAGACGGCATGATGCTGCAAACGCTACACAGAGTAATGGACCGGAAAACACCGGTTTATGGCATGAATTTCGGCTCGGTCGGATTTTTGATGAACAGTTTTGAGGCTGATGGCCTGCCCGAGCGCCTTGCCAGGGCAAAACCGACAAGAATCCATCCACTGTCCATGACGGCGACGGATAGCACCGGAGGCTCCCACAACGCGTTGGCGCTCAATGAAGTCTCGCTTTTTCGCTCGTCGTTTCAAGCGGCAAAAATAGAAATACTGGTGGATGGCAGGTCGCGCATCGACGAGTTGGTTTGCGACGGTGTATTGCTGTCAACTCCGGCGGGGTCGACCGCCTATAATCTTTCAGCATATGGCCCGATACTTCCCATCGACGCCCCGTTGCTGGCGCTTACCCCTATATCTCCTTTTCGCCCGCGACGCTGGCGGGGCGCCATTTTGTCCAACCGGGCCAAAGTAGCCTTCAAAATTCTGGAGCCCGAAAAACGCCCGGTGTCGGTGGTTGCTGACAGCACACAGTTTCAAGAAGTTGTCGAGGTTCAAGTACATGAAGAACGCTCAGTTGCCGTCACGCTGTTGTTCGACCCCGGCCACTCTCTGGAGGAGCGTGTGCTGAACGAACAGTTTAAGTTTTGATACGCGTGCGGACCTAGGTCCAATTACGCTTGCCGCACTCCCATCAGATTCACATAATCAGCGCATGAACAATTCGGCTCTGAAAACGCCAGAAGAAAAAGTCGTACCCGGCGGACGGGGCTATGTCTATGTGATTCCACGGAAGAAGCTGAGCGCAAAAACCCGTCCGAGCACCAAGCGGGGCTTCGACCCCATCGCCGCCGCCGAAGCTCAGATGAAGCTGGTTTCCGTGCAGTTTTCACACCTTCTGGAAGAACAGGAGTCCGCCCTGCGCGCCGCCCACGGGGCCTTCAAAGATAATCCCGACGACCCGGATACTTATGAGAAACTCAAATCACTGGTGCACGAAATCAAGGGTAACGCACCCTTGCTGGGTTCTGTTGCTGCTGGCGCGCTCGCCGCCCCCATGGCCGCTGCCATGGAGAGATGCACGGGTCACCGCATCGTGCAATCCACCTTTGATCTGGTGGTCAGCGCAATATGTTCGGCGCTGAAAGGAAAAGTTTCGGAGAACGACAAGACGGTTGCGGATCTGATTGCAACTCTGAATGAAATGAACGCGAAATGCGCGTTGTCATCATCAAGCCGAACTTGAGTGCGCGGGGATCACGCTGCGGAAAGCGCCAACAATCGGGGCGCAGAATCCGGGGATTCGATGCGCGTTGCCTCAGGCAGTTGCAGGCTCTTGTCGCTTTGTTCGGAAAACGCGGGCATCACCCCCTGCGCTGCCTCGCGCGCCAGCTTCACATTCTGCTCATTCAGATAGGTAAACGCCTGCTCCAGTTCATCGGGTATCTTCCCATCGTGCTCAACAACAAGCTCCCGGGTGAGCGCTGTAACGATAAAGTGTTTGGCGGAGATATCATCACTCAAATCGGCGGTTCGCGCAAAAATCACCAGGCGTGCAACCAAATTGCGCAGGGCCGGCGCCATGCCGCATTGACTCAGTAGAGCGTTGAGCCCCACGCGCGACCCCTGTCCGAGCAGGGCAAACACCTTGTTGTGCGGCACCTCAGCCAGCAGCGCGAGGCAATCAGCAAAAAACAGCACCCGGCCATTGACCAGGGCGTGCAACAGCAGGCGGGTGTTAAGCCGGTCGGCAGCATGGAGGCCCAGGGTAAAATCGCTTCGGCGTTCCTGCACCTCCAACTCGCCCAGCAGCGTTGTGGAGTTATCCAGAGCATCCCCCATGAGGCGCCTCAGCCTTGCCGGCGAAACCGCACCCTTGACCAACCGTGAATTGCCCAGAGCCTGTGACACCTGCTTGACAAGAGCAAGCCGACACAAGGCGGGCAACTCGGGGCGGCGCAGCAGCCTGCCGCGAAAACGGGCGTTTTTCCCCTCCCTCGCCGTCAAGCGTTCCAGAACATCGGTGGGAATGCGTATATCGCCACGCTCAAGAAGTGACAACGTGATCTGGCAATGTCCAAACGACACCAGCGCCCGTATGAGCTTTGCTGAGAGTTGTTTTCGGTTGGCTATGGCCTCACGAACTTCAACTCCCGAGGTTTTCGCCACCGCAAGCAGGTCCACATCCAGAAGCACCGGTGAATATTGCACCACGGCGCGGGCTATTATCGGTGCGTCGTTGGCCAGCGACACCATGACGAGGTGTGGCGCGGTTTCAGCATGCAGCAGACCATAGGCCAGCGAGGCGCGCACCTTGACAGAAGTATCATCCATAAACCCCAGCACCGCGGCATAAAGCGCTGCCCGCTCGTCAGCAGGACCATCATGTTTGGCATAAGCGGCCGAAACCATGTGGGCAGCCTGACAGCGCTGAGCACTGTCAGGTGAACGCGAAAGGGAAATGAAATGCTGATATGCGACCAAACCGGGCCTCCAACGGACCAAAGAACGACTATCGCCGTCAGGCTAGTTGAGAAGGCTTAAGGATTGGTTCACCATAAATCAGGCCCGCTATTTTCCATAGAGCTGCGCGAAAAATGCGGCTCCGGGGTCAACCACCACCGAGTACGGAGTGGTTTGTCGCGTGGCGGTGCTCCGGTATATATTGGTAAAGGACATGTCTGCCTGCACCGCCAAAACGGGGGGGCCAAATCTGGGTTGCGGCGCGGAGTTGGCCTGTGTCTGTTGGACACCGTCAGCACCTTGTGCAACCGCTTGCACCACGGGTGAGGTCTGGCCGTGCTTGGCAACCAACGCCTGATAAACTTCGCGGATGGTACGCGCACCTTGCGAATCATAGAATATCGCCCGGTTGACGCCGGCCTGGCGGGGGAAAAGGCTGGCGGCAATCTGATCAGGGTTCTCCAGACCGGCGTTGAACATGCGCTCGGCCCCACGCGCTCCCAGAAAATGGGCAATGTAGAGTTCGCCGGGGCTTGGGCGGCGGCCAAACCTGTTTTCCAGATATTCCCCGTTGCGTCGGGTGAAGGCTGCGGCCAGGTCGGCGGAAACTTGCGGGTCTTCACGCAATGCCAGAATTTCCTGGCGTAACTCACTGTCCCGAACGACATATCTGCCTTGGGCATTCCTCTCTATCGCCTGCACATAGTTGGAATAGCCGAGCCGGCCTCCCTCCTGTTTCATGACCTCAAGCCAGGTGCCTTCAAGAAACTGAAACAGCCCCACCGCGCTGGACGTCCGGGCCTTGGCACTGGGATTGAGGGAGCTTTCGCGCATGGCGGTTTGCACAAGATAATCAAAATCCACATCACTCTTGTCCCCGGCCCGGTTCAAGACCTGGATGAGAGCTTGCGGGACATGGATAGATTCAATGCTCATGACCAACCGGCAGCGAGGGGAACTATGGTTAACAAAACCTCAATAGGGTTAAGGTCTGATTAACCAGCCCATCGGGTGACAATTTTTTTCATGTCGGGTGTCGGCTTGTCCTCCAGCCGCCTCGTCGGGGTTCCGATGTGAACGAACGCAACAAAGCGCTCCCCCGGTTTCGCGCCAAGCATGGAGGCGGCGGCCTTGTCGTAAGCAAACCAGCGCGTGACCCAGTGGGCGGCAAACCCGGCGGCGTTGGCGGCATGCAAAAGGTTAAGGGCCACCCCTGCGGAGGAAAGCAGTTGTTCGAATTCGGGCACCTTGAAGTGCTCCACCGGAGAGCTCAGAACTCCGATGGTCAAAGGCGCGGGCAAGAACCGGTTGCGCTCTGTTTCCAGTTCTTTTTCGTCAATTTGCGGATTGTTGACCCTGGCAATCTGCGCCAGTTTCTCGCCCACCGCCGCGCGGGCGTCGCCCTGGTAGATGACCAAACGCCAGGGGTTGAGTTTTGCGTGATCGGGCACCCTGACCCCGAGTTTGAGAATTTCGGCCAACTGCCCTTCGGTGGGACCGGGCGCGCCAAGAAAGTCAACCGGGGTCGACCGGCGGGTTGCCAGATAGTCCAGAACCTCTTTGTTTTCAGCCATGAAATTACTCCTTTTTCTCAAGCCGGATGATAAGATGGAGCATTGCTTTTGCGCCACAACTTTTCCGCAATCCGGCCATAAATGCTTGTCTTCAAACCATGCTATAGACACGAGCGCTGATTCCGTCGACCAAAGTGAGAACAATTCTGAAGATGCGCTGGAAAGTTGTTCTGCTTGTTTTTCTGACCCTGGTTTCTTCTTCGCCTGCAGTCGCGCAGCAAAGGCCTCCAATTCCCGAGCCGCGCATCATCCGCCCCGGTGACACTGCCCCCGACACCGGCATGGAGGGCTCGAATACCGGCATGGGCGGGCCAATGATGGAGGTCGACCCTGAGCAGGCGGCGCGCATCAGTCAGGCAATCGAAGCGGTTTCTCCGGCCATCACCGGGGCGGAATACTCTGTTACGTTGTCAGCCAGCATCGTCGAAAACGGCCCCATCATCCCCGAAGGGCTGGTGTGGCGCGTGTTTGATACAAGAACCGATGAAACCGGGCAACTGGCCCTGATTTACAAATCCGAGGACGCGGTTGCCTCCCTCTCCCTGCCGCTGGGGGAATATCTGGTGCATGTGGCCTACGGCCGCTCTCAAGCCAGCGACCCCCTCACCGTCGAACGCGGCCCAAACATGAAGACGGTGGCACTGCAGGCTGGTGCGCTGCGCCTGAAAAGTGCAATCACGGGTGATATTGCAATCCCTTCGTCACAACTGCGCTTTGACATATTCACCGCCGGGCTGGACGAGGGGCGCGTGCCCGTTGCACTTGATGTGGAAGAAAACGCAATGATTCACCTCAATGCCGGCACCTATAGTGTGGTCTCCAAATGGGGCAATGTTAACGCAACCGTACGGGCTGATCTCAGAGTCGAACCCAGTCAGGTCACCGAGGCAACCCTGTTTCACAGGGCAGCCCAAATTACCTTCAAGCTTGCTTCGGTCTCCGGTGGCGAGGCGATTGCCGACGTTGACTGGACCGTTACCAATCAGGCGGGCGACACGCTATTCACCGCTCTGGGAGCATTTCCGGTGGTGGTTCTGGCCGAAGGCGACTATACGGTTATCGCCCAGTCGGGTGAGAGAGTGTTCAACCGAGACTTTCAGGTCCAGCCCGGCGCGCCCAGGGAAATAGAAGTGTTGACCACCGTGTATTAGGGTCAGGACCCATTAATTTCACCCATTCTGCGCCAGTTGATTTTGTTTCATGGACAGGCGCGAACACGCAGGAAACCAGGTGGTTTTCAAGTGTTTGCAACGCATTCAAGGGCAAAATCAACAGCGCCCGAAGGGTTTGAAATAAAGCGCCCGTCTGATGGCAGATCGTTGCTCGAAAAAGTGAAAACCTTCCCTTGCTCACGATTTGCTTCATCTGAACACTTTCTTTCAAACAGAATTGCATGAGATTAATG
>DROE01000267.1 GCA_011322005.1 Devosia sp. | reverse complement strand
TCAAAAACGCCATTCAGGTGGCGGGTGAACAGATGGATGTTACCGTGGAGTACCGCAATCCGCCCACGGGCGATCTGGCGGACATGGCGCGTATTGTCGAACAGGCTGCGGCTTCCGATCCGGATGGAATTATCGTCACCATTGCTGACTTTGATGTGTTGGAGGGCCCGATTGCCGATGCGGTGGATCAGGGCATTCCGGTGATTACCATCAATTCGGGCACCATCGCCCAGTCAAAGGCGCTTGGAGCGTTGCTGCATGTGGGACAGCCCGAATATGACGCTGGTTTTGGCGCGGGCGAGAGAGCCGCGGCTCAGGGCGTGACTTCGTTCCTGTGCGTAAATCACTATATCACCAATCCTGCGTCAGTTGAGCGGTGCAAGGGCTTTGCCGATGCCATTGGCGCCGATGTCACCGCCAGCATGATCGACTCCGGGCAGGATCCGGCGGAAATCAAGAACAAGGTGCAGGCCTTCCTTTCAGCAAATCCTGATACCGGTGCAATTCTGACGCTTGGCCCCACTTCGGCGCATCCAACGCTTGCCGCGCTGGAAGAGGAAAGCCTTTCGGGTGAGATATATTTCGGCACGTTTGATCTTTCCGAAGAAATCGCAGCGGCAATAAAGGCCGATGTCATTGCCTTTGCCATCGATCAGCAGCCCTATCTGCAGGGTTATCTGCCCGTGGTCATTCTGACCAATCTGGCGCGTTATGGCGTTGTTCCGGGTAATTCGATCAACTCGGGGCCGGGCTTTGTCACCAAAGACAACATTGCTCTGGTTGAAGAGTTCGCCGGCGTTTATCGCTAGGTGAATCCGGCCGGGCGGCGTCACCAGACAGCGCTGCCCGGCCGAAAGAAGACGGAGGGGGAAATGGCCGACGAGCGAATAAGGGATGTTTCGCGCATCAGGCGCGCAATGATCCGCCCTGAACTTGGCGCTATTGCCGGGGCGGTACTGGTATTTGTGTTCTTTCTCATGATTGCCGGGGACAGCGGAATGTTCGCGCCCAAGGGCATCCAGAACTGGACGGTTGTTTCGGCCCAGTTCGCCATCATTGCCGTTGGGGCCTGCCTGTTGATGATCGCGGGGGAGTTTGACCTTTCGGTCGGCTCGATGATCGGTTTTGCCGGTATCGTCATTGCCATCCTCTCCGTCCAGTGGGGCTGGCCTGTATGGTTCTCGATTATCGTTGCTTTTGCCGTTTGCATGTCGCTGGGGGCGCTGAACGGGTTTCTGGTCATCAAGACCGGGCTGCCCAGCTTCATCGTTACGCTGGCATTTCTTTATATCCTGCGCGGACTGACCATCTGGCTCTCCATCCTGACCACGCAAAAAACCATTATCGGGGGCGTAAAACAGGCGGCGGAAGGGGACTGGCTGGCTCCGTTGTTTGGAGGCAAGGCGTTTAGGGGGCTTTTTCAGTGGTTCGCCGACATGGGGTGGATCGATACATTTTCCCGGGGCAGCCGTGCGGGGCAGCCGGTGGTTGAAGGCGTTCCCATGCTGGTCATCTGGGCCATCGCTCTGGTGATATTCGGCCAGTGGCTGTTGACAAAAACCCGATTTGGCAACTGGATTTTCGCTGCCGGGGGCGACAAGCAGGCGGCGCGCTATGTGGGTGTGCCGGTCAACCGGGTCAAGATGCTGATGTTCATGTTTACCGCGTTTACCGCCACGGTGTTTGCCACCGCCCAGGTCATTGAATTTGGCTCGGCGGCGGCCGACCGGGGTCTGCTCAAGGAGTTTGAGGCCATCATCTGCGTGGTCATCGGTGGGGCGCTGCTGACCGGGGGCTATGGCTCGGTGATCGGGGCAGCGCTGGGAGCGCTGATTTTCGGGGTTGTGCAACAGGGGCTGTTTTTCTCAGGGGCCGAGAGTTCGCTGTTCCGGGTGTTTCTGGGGACCATCCTCATTCTGGCGGTAATTCTCAACACCTATATCCGCCGGATGATCACGGGAGAAAAATGATGGATGCTCCCCTGATAGAAATGAAGAATATTGAAAAACACTTCGGCCCGGTGATTGCGCTGGGAGGAGTTTCCATTGATGTGCACGCGGGTGAGGTTCACTGCCTGCTCGGGGACAATGGGGCGGGCAAGTCCACCTTCATCAAAACCATGTCCGGTGTACACAAGCCCTCGGCCGGCACCATCCTGTTCGAGGGAAAGGAAATGAATTTTTCCAGTCCGCGCGATGCCATGGAGGCGGGGATTGCAACCGTCTATCAGGACCTGGCAATGATCCCCCTGATGTCGGTGACGCGCAATTTCTGGATGGGCAACGAGCCGATCAGAAAGTTCGGCCCCATCCGGATGATGGATTTTGCCCATGCCAACGCGGTGACCATGGAAGAAATGAAAAAAATGGGGATCAACCTGCGCGAACCCGGTCAGGCGGTGGGAACGCTTTCGGGGGGCGAGCGTCAGACCGTGGCCATAGCCCGGGCGGTTTATTTCGGGGCCAAGCTGCTTATTCTGGACGAGCCGACCTCGGCGCTCGGGGTGCGCCAGACGGCAAATGTGCTGGCCAATGTGGACAAGGTGCGCAAACAGGGCATCGGGGTGGTTTTCATCACCCACAATGTGCGCCACGCCATGGCGGTGGGGGATCGTTTTACCGTGCTTAATCGCGGCAAGACCCTTGGCACCGCTTCCCGGGGTAATATTACCCCCGAAGAATTGCAGGACATGATGGCGGGCGGGCAGGAGATGGCGGCGCTTGAGGGTTCTCTGGGCGGAACAGTTTAAAAGGTTGAGTGGAAGACCAGTGGGCAAACTTGATGTAATTACCATTGGCCGTTCTTCGGTTGACCTTTATGGGGGGCAGGTCGGGGGGCGTCTTGAGGACATGCGCTCTTTTGACAAATATATCGGGGGTTCGCCCACCAACATTGCTGTTGGAGCCGCCCGGCTTGGCCTGAAATCGGCTCTGATCACCCGGGTCGGGGACGAGCATATGGGGCGCTATATCCGCGAGGAACTGGCCGGCGAGGGCGTGGATGTTACCGGGGTAATCACCGACAAGGAGCGCCTGAGCGCGCTGGTGCTGCTTGGTATTCGGGACCGGGAGCAGTTTCCGCTGATATTCTACCGGGAAAACTGCGCCGACATGGCGCTTTGCGAAGAGGACATCGACCCGGATTTTATCGCCAGCGCACGGTGCATCACCGCGACCGGAACGCATCTGAGCCATTCCGCAGTCGAAGCGGCAACCCTGAAGGCCGTTCATCTGGCGCGCAAAAACGGGGCAAAAACCGCGCTGGACATAGATTTCAGGCCCTCCATGTGGGGGCTGATCGGCCATGACGGAGGCGAGAGCCGGTTTGTCGCCTCCGGGGCGGTGACGGAAAAGCTACAGTCCACCTTGCATCTGTTTGATCTCATCGTTGGAACCGAAGAGGAATTCCATATTGCGGGGGGCACCACCGACACCATCGCTGCCATCCGGGCGGTGCGGGCGCTGACAAAAGCAACATTGGTGTGCAAGCGCGGGCCGATGGGGGCGGCAGCCTTTACCGGGGAAATTCCTGACACTCTGGACGCGGGGCTTTCGGGGCCGGGATTTGAAATCGAGGTGTTCAACGTGCTTGGGGCCGGGGACGGGTTCATGTCGGGCCTGCTCAAGGGCTGGCTGAGCGGAGAGGACTGGCCCGTTTCGCTGAAATACGCCAACGCCTGCGGGGCATTTGCGGTTTCGCGCCACGGGTGCGCGCCGGCCTATCCAAGCTGGGATGAACTGCAATATTTCTTTGAGAACGGTTCGGAACATTTTGCCCTGCGCAAGGACAAGAAACTTGAGCAGGTGCACTGGTCGACAAATCGCAGGGGTGACTGGCCACAGGTACGTATATTTGCTTTTGACCACCGCAAACAGCTTGAGGATATTGCGCAAGGGGGGGGTGCCGGCGCCGACCGCATCGGCCGCTTCAAGGAGCTTTGCCTTGAAGCAACGCTTGAAGTTGGAGGTGGACGCGCCGGATATGGCATTTTGTGTGACAGCCGGCTGGGGCAGGAGGCGCTGTTCCGCTCCACGGACCAGAACCTGTGGATCGGGCGGCCGGTGGAATTGCCCGGAACCCGTCCGCTGGAGCTGGAAATCGGTCCCGACCTGGGCACGGACCTTGCCGAATGGCCAGTGAACCATGTGGTCAAGGTGTTGTGCCTTTGTCACCCGGGCGATGATGAGGCGATGCGGGGCGCCCAGGAGGAAACGCTGGTCCGGCTGGCGCGGGCGGCGCGGGCCAATAATCTGGAATTCCTGCTGGAAATCGTTCCATCCAAGGTCGCTTCGTGTGATGATGAGAGCGCGGCCCGGATCGTAAAAAGGTTTTATGAAATCGGAATTTATCCGGACTGGTGGAAGCTGGAGCCGATGAAAAGCGCCAAAGCATGGGAAAATACCTGCGCCGTGGTGGCTGAAAACGACCCATGGTGCCGGGGTATTCTGGTGCTGGGGCTTGATGCGCCCGAAGCCCATTTGCGTACCAGTTTTGAGGCGGCGGCGAAATGCGATCTGGTCAAGGGTTTTGCCGTGGGGCGGACCATATTCGGTGAAGCCGCAAGCGCATGGTTTGCCGGTGAAATAAGCGACATGACCGCCGTGAAGCAGATGGCAGACAAGTTCTCAGCGCTATGCGACGTTTGGAACGAGGCGCGGAAGCGGGCAAAAAGTAAAATGGAAGCGGCGGAATGAAAACGATCAGACTGACGGCCGCGCAGGCGTTTGTGCGCTATCTGGCGGCGCAGTCCAATGAAGAAGGCGAGCCTCTTGTTCCCGGTTGCTGGGCCATTTTCGGGCACGGAAATGTGGCGGGTCTTGGAGAGGCTTTGCAGGGGGTGGGGGATGCGTTTCCCACCTGGCGGGGTCACAACGAGCAAAGCATGGCCCACGCAGCGATTGCCTATGCCAAGGCCAAGAACCGTCAACAAGCGATGATGGTAACCACATCCATCGGGCCGGGGGCCCTGAACATGGTGACAGCGTGCGCACTGGCCCATGTCAACCGGCTGCCGGTGTTACTGGTGCCCGGCGATGTGTTTGCCAACCGGGTGCCCGACCCGGTATTGCAACAGGT
>DROE01000266.1 GCA_011322005.1 Devosia sp. | reverse complement strand
GCTCCTGTGGGGGTCGGTGCGCGCTTGTCGGCGGCAAAGTCGGCCAACGAGCTATCGGTTTCATGGCCGATGGCGGAAATAGTCGGGATAGAGCTTTCTGAAATGGCCCTGACCACCGCTTCTTCGTTGAAGCCCCAAAGGTCCTCAACCGAGCCGCCGCCACGGGCAACGATTATCAGGTCCGGCCGGGGAATGTTTCCCTCGGGGGAAAGCATGTTGAACCCTTCAACCGCGGCGGCAACCTCGGGGGCGCAGGTCTCCCCCTGCACCCGCACCGGCCAGACAATCACATTGGTGGGGAAGCGGTCGGCAAGGCGATGCAGAATGTCACGGATAACCGCGCCGCTGGGTGAGGTCACAACCCCTATGGTGCGGGGCAGATAGGGCAGTTCCTGCTTGTGTTGGGCATCGAACAGGCCCTCGGCCGCCAGTTTCTTGCGCCGCTCTTCAAGCAGGGCCATCAGGGCTCCGGCACCAGCGGGCTCCACATTTTCCACGATAATCTGGTATCTGGACTGGCCGGGGAACGTGGTCATGCGCCCGGTGACAATCACTTCGAGCCCCTGCTCGGGCTGAAAGCGCCAGCGTGAAGCAACCCCTTTCCAGGCCACCGCCGAAATCACCGCCTTGTCGTCCTTGAGGTCGAAATAGATGTGCCCGGAGCCGGGTCGGGAAAGACGCCCGACCTCGCCGCGCACCCGAACATGACCAAACTCATCCTCAACCGCACGTTTGACCGACTGGGAGAGTTCGGAGACGGTAAACTCGTGGGCGTTGCTCTTAGGGGTTTCTGTTGGTTCGTTCATCATTGAAAAATGCGGGGGCGGGTCGCCCGCGTCAAGGGGCTGGCCGGGGTTGGACACAGGTGATAGAGCGCGGAGACAGACAAAGAGGGAGATTCGCCGGAATGAAGGTTCTGCTGATTGGTTCAGGGGGACGCGAGCATGCGCTGGCCTTCAAGCTCGCCGCCTCTGCCCGATTGTCCCACCTCTTTGTCGCACCGGGCAATGGCGGCACCGACGCATTCGGCGAGAATATTTCTTTGAATGTCAGCGACCATGCAGAAGTTGCGGCCTTTTGTTTAACCCGGGAAATCGACCTGGTGGTGGTGGGGCCGGAAGCACCGCTGGTTGCCGGACTGGCCGATGATTTGCGCGCAGCGGGCATTGATGTGTTCGGTCCCTCAAAAGCGGCGGCGCAACTGGAGGGGTCCAAGAGTTTCACCAAATCCCTTTGTGACAAAATGAATATCCCCACTGCCCGCTATCAGCGCTTTGATGATGTCGAACAGGCACTGAACTATGTTCGCCAACAGGGTGCCCCCATCGTGGTCAAGGCCGATGGTCTGGCGGCGGGCAAGGGGGTCACGGTGGCCCAAAATCTGGCACAGGCTGAAACAGCGGTGCGCGATTGTTTTTCTGGTGCCTTTGGCGAAGCGGGCGCAGAAGTGGTCATCGAAGAGTGTCTGAGGGGCGAAGAGGTTTCGGTTTTTGCCGTTTGTGACGGGGAGCGCTTTGTTACGCTGGCCAGCGCCCAGGACCACAAGCAGGCGTTTGACGGCGACCGGGGGCCCAATACCGGGGGCATGGGTGCCTATTCTCCCGCCCCGGCCATGACGCCTGAATTATTGGCCCAGGTGGAGCGCGAGATTATCGCACCGACCCTTGTCGGCATGGCGCAAAGGGGAACGCCTTTTTCCGGGGTTCTGTTTGCCGGGCTGATGCTGACAGCGGACGGCCCCAAACTGATTGAGCACAATGTCAGGTTTGGCGACCCGGAATGCCAGGTGTTGATGATGCGTCTGAAATCCGACCTGCTGGAGTTGCTGCTGGCGTCCGCCAAAGGCGATGTTTCAGGCATCAAACCGGAATGGCACGGTGAGGCGGCGCTTTGTGTGGTGATGGCGGCCAAGGGCTATCCGGGCGCTTACGAAACCGGCAAGCCGATTTCCGGCATTGAAGGGGCACAAAGCAAGAAGGTTCGGGTGTTTCATGCCGGCACGCTGCTGAAGGGGGGGCAACTGCAGAGCAATGGCGGGCGGGTTCTTAATGTCACCGCCCTTGGTGCCAGCGTGGCCGAAGCGAAAACTGCTGCTTATCAAGCCCTCGACAAGATAAACTGGCCGGGGGGATTTTGCCGGAGCGATATTGGCTGGCGGGCAATTGAAGCGGAGAAAAAAAACTCCTAAGTCTGCTACCCGGCCGAATGTGTTTTACCATTGCCCAACTGATGCGGCATTGTCGGCTTTTTTTTGCATGATTGTGGAGGCGTGAGCGATGACCGGCATTTCCGGCCCCAGAATCGGAGTGGCCCTGGGTGGAGGAGCGGCGCGCGGGCTGACCCATATCCCCTTTATCGAAGCCATGGACGAGATGGGACTGAAACCTACCATCATTGCGGGCACCTCCATCGGCGCACTTCTGGGAGCGGGCTGGGCCGGGGGGCTGAGCGGCAGTGATATCCGTGAATATGCCTATGACTATCTGGGGTCGATGCGCACCATCGTGGGGCGTATCTGGTCGACGCGGCTGCGCAATTTCTCCTCCGCTTTTCGCAACGGTCTTTCCATGCAGCTTGATGCAGTTGAAGTCATTGAATCCTTCGTTCCTGAAAGCCTGCCCAAGACCTTTGCGGAGCTGGAAATTCCTCTGCACACAGTTGCCACGGATTTTCGCAGTTGGCATCAGGTGGTGTTCCGGGACGGGGAACTGGTGCCAGCTATTGCCGCGTCAATCGCCATCCCCAGTTTTTTCAGGCCCGTGCCGCTGGGCGACCGGCTGCTTATCGATGGAAACGTGGTCAACCCGCTGCCCCTGGATGTGGCTTCGCGCGATGTGGACATTCTTGTTGGCGTTGATGTCAACGGTTCCCCCAATGATGCCGAACTCAAGGAAAGTCCGTCCCTGATTGATGTGGGTCTGGGGTCAGCCCAGATCATGATGCACGGGCTGATTGCCCATTCGCTTGCCGCTTTCCCGCCCGATATTTACGTGCGCCCGCAGGTCAAACCCTTCGGGGCGATGGAATTCTGGCGGGTCAAGGAAATCGTTGAGAGCGGCGACAAGGACAAGGAGCGTTTCAAACGCATGCTGGCAAAAGCGGTTGAGGGATTTATCGTCGGGCAGCAAAAAATTTCCTGAGCAGTTCTGCGGAGGCCTCAGCGCCAATGCCCGAAATGATTTCGGGGCGATGGTTGCAGCTTTGAGAGTCAAAGAACCGCACCCCGTTTTCCACGGCTCCGGCCTTTTTGTCCTCGGCCCCGAAATAGAGGCGGCGCAGGCGCGCGTGGGCTATGGCTCCGGCGCACATGGTGCACGGCTCAAGCGTGACATAGAGGTCGCAATCGGTCAGGCGGCCGGTGCCCAGCGTTTCCAGAGCCTGCCGGATGACCTCCATTTCAGCGTGGGCGGTGGCATCTCCGCTGGCGCGCATGCGATTGGCGGAGGTGGCAATTATTTTGCCATCAGCCACGATTACAGCGCCCACCGGCACTTCTCCGACGGCGGCAGCCCGTTCGGCGAGGGCAAGGGCCTGTTGCATCGGTGTCAACGGAGCATGGGGCATGTCCGCCTCAATAGCAGACAAACTACGTATTGTTGAGAGGTGCAATCCTGCTGGCGGACAGCTAAACTTGCGCTCAGGGAGAATCAGTTTCATGTCCATTCGCCGCCTGCCTGAAAATCTGGTCAACCGTATTGCGGCGGGCGAGGTGGTGGAGCGCCCCGCCAGCGTCATCAAAGAACTGGTGGAGAATGCCATTGACGCGGGGGCCACAAAAATCACCGTCACCACCGCAAAGGGAGGGAAAACCCTGATGCGGGTGGCCGATGACGGGCACGGCATGGATGAAGCCGACCTCGCCCTGAGTGTCGAGAGGCATGCAACTTCCAAACTGGAGGATGACGGGCTTTCACGCATCAATACTCTTGGTTTCCGCGGCGAGGCGCTGGCCTCCATCGGCTCGGTTTCAGACCTGCTGATCCGCTCGCGTCCGCAGGGTCAGGAAACGGGAATGGAGTTGCATGTCAAACGTGGCTCAGTCAGCGCGCCGCGCCCGACCCCGATGAACAGGGGCACCATCGTTAAGGTGGAAAATCTTTTCGCCGCCATCCCGGCACGGCTGAAATTCCTTAAAAGTGACAGGGCCGAAACCGGGGCCATCACCGATATTGTGCGACGGCTGGCCATGGCAAATCCGCAAATTCACTTCGTTCTGGAGGGAGCCGACCGGCAGAGCAGCAACTGGCCTGCGCAATCCGGCCCCGAAGCGCAGTCGGCCCGGCTCGGGCAGATTCTGGGCACAGAGTTTGCGCAAAACTGTGTGCCCATCGCCAACTCGCGCCACGGGGTGGTGGTAACGGGTCTTGCCGGTCTGCCCACCTTCACCCGCGCCAACTCGCTTCACCAGTTCTTTTTTGTCAACGGGCGCTCGGTGCGCGACAAAACCCTGTTCGGGGCGGTGCGCGCGGCCTATTCGGATTTTGTCTTTCGCGACAGATTTCCGGTGGTGGCGCTGTCGCTGGCCATCGACCCGATAGAGGTCGACGTCAACGTGCATCCGGCCAAAACCGAGTTGCGGTTTCGTGACTCTGGCGCTGTGCGCTCGGCGGTAATCGCAGCGATTGGCATTGCGCTCAATGAAGCGGGGTTTCGGGCCTCCTCCCATGTAGGAGATACAACGCTGTCGGCCTTTCGCGCCGGGAGTGAGGTTGCCCGCCCCTCTTGTGGCAGCCCGGAGCGGGAGAGGCTGAGCCCAACGTTCCAGCACCCCCATGGAACAGATTCTCCCGCCATCGAGGGTCTGTCCGAACCAAGCGCGCGGTTTGAGGGCGCGAGCAAACTGGAACCGGAAGCTGACTATCCGCTGGGCAGCGCCAGGGCACAATTGTTCAAGAATTTCATCGTCGCACAATCCGAGGATGCCCTGCTGCTGATCGATCAGCATGCGGCCCACGAGCGGCTGGTCTATGAAAAATTCAAGGCCGAACTGGCCACCGGACAGGTCAATGCGCAAGCGCAGCTAATTCCGGTTATCGTTGAAATGCCGGAAGAGGATTGCGCCCGGCTTGAGGAAGCCGCTCCGGCGCTTTCAAAGCTGGGGCTTGGCATTGAACGCTTTGGGCCGCGCGCCATTGCGGTGCAGGAAACTCCGGCTATTCTGGGCACAGGCGATGTCACCATCCTCATCAAGGATCTGGTGGATGGTCTGGCCGAACTGGGTGAAATTGATGTGCTCAGCGAACGCATGGAAGAGATAATAGGGCGCATGGCCTGCCATGGTTCGGTGCGTTCGGGGCGGGTTTTGCGGGTTGATGAAATGAACGCACTGCTTCGGGAGATGGAGGCCACCCCCCATTCGGGCCAGTGCATTCATGGCCGCCCCACCTATGTGGAACTCAAACTAAGCGACATTGAACGCCTGTTCGGGCGCAGTTAAGCTGTTCCCCAATTGTGGAATCAGGCGCTGCCAAACTCAACAAAATGCACACTGGTTTGGCCATAGGCTCGCTGGTCGAGCAGCGTGAACTGCTCCGGCAGCGCGACATCCACACCTCTCTTTTCCTCCAGCACAATGGTTGCACCGGGGGCCAGCCAGCCTCCATCGCGGGCGGACGCAAGTGCCTGTTCTCCCAGACCCTTGCCATAGGGAGGATCGCAGAATACCAGATCGAAGGGGGTGAAATTATCAACTGGGCCAAGCATTGTTGCATCCCGGCGCAGCAGCTTGCTTTGCCCGCCAAGGCCGAAATGCTCCAT
>DROE01000265.1 GCA_011322005.1 Devosia sp. | reverse complement strand
TGCAGCCACTTCTTGATGCAGTGATTGATTTTCTTCCCTCCCCGATAGATATTCCGGCTGTCAAAGGAATTGATGCGCACACCGAGGAACCCATAGAGCGCGAGGCAAGTGATGATGCGCCGCTGTCCATGCTGGCCTTCAAGATTGCCAATGATCCGCACATGGGTTCGCTGACATTCTGCCGCATCTATTCGGGAAAGCTGGAAGCTGGCGGCATGCTGGAGAATTCGGTCAAGGGCAAGCGCGAGCGGGTGGGGCGCATGTTCCAGATGCATTCCAATTCCCGGGAGCAGATTTCCGAGGCTTACGCGGGGGATATCGTTGCCATTGTCGGCCTGAAGGACACGACCACGGGTGATACGCTTTGTGCCTCCAACTCCCAGGTCATTCTGGAACGCATGGAATTTCCTGATCCGGTGATTTCTATCGCCGTTGAGCCAAAAACCAAGGCCGATCAGGAAAAAATGGGCATTGCTCTCAATCGTCTGGCTGCTGAGGATCCCAGTTTCAGGGTGGCGACCGATGAGGAGAGCGGGCAGACCATCATCTCTGGCATGGGCGAGCTACATCTTGATATTCTCATTGATCGCATGAAGCGCGAATTTAATGTTGAAGCCAATATCGGGCAGCCCCAGGTGGCCTATCGCGAAACCATCACCAAGCCGACCGATGTCGATTATACTCACAAGAAGCAGTCGGGCGGTTCGGGCCAGTTTGCCCGTGTCAAGCTGACGGTTGAGCCCAATGAGGCCGGGGCCGGGTTTGAATTTGACAACACGATCGTTGGCGGCAACGTGCCCAAGGAATATATTCCGGGCGTTGAAAAGGGTGTTCGCAGTGTCATGGAGGCCGGCGTTCTCATCGGTTTTCCCGTTGTCGATGTCAAAGTAACTCTGACTGACGGCGCCTACCATGATGTGGACAGTTCTGTTCTGGCATTCGAAATTGCCGGACGGGCGGGGTTCCGCGAAGCGCTTAATCAGGCCGGGCCCAAGTTGCTGGAGCCCATCATGAAAGTGGAAGTTGTCACTCCCGAAGACTATATGGGCGATGTTATCGGCGACCTCAACTCCCGTCGCGGCCAGATACAGGGGACCGAATCCCGCGGGGTTGCAACAACCATCGAAGCGTTCGTGCCGTTGGCCAACATGTTCGGCTATGTGAATAATTTGCGTTCCATGAGTCAGGGCCGGGCCCAGTATAGTATGCAGTTTGACCACTACGAGCAGGTGCCCCAGGCCACTGCCACCGAAATCATGGCAAAATACGCCTGACAGGGCGGGTTTGTCTGACCAACACGAAGAAATTTGCGCAAAGCCCCTGGGCTGAGGCAGTTACGGAGAGAAGAAAATGGCGAAAGTAAAGTTTGATCGCAGCAAGCCCCACGTGAACATTGGCACAATCGGCCATGTTGACCACGGCAAAACGACCCTTACCGCGGCAATCACCAAGGTGCTGGCTGAAACCGGTGGCGCTGAAGTGACAGCGTTTGACCAGATCGACAAGGCGCCTGAAGAGAAGGCACGCGGGATTACCATTTCAACTTCACACGTTGAGTATGAGACGGACAACCGCCATTACGCCCACGTTGATTGTCCCGGACACGCCGACTATGTGAAAAACATGATCACTGGTGCTGCCCAGATGGACGGCGCCATTCTTGTGGTCTCCGCCGCCGACGGCCCCATGCCCCAGACCCGCGAGCATATCTTGCTTGCCCGCCAGGTTGGTGTGCCTTCGCTGGTTGTCTACATGAACAAGGTCGACCAGGTTGATGACGAAGAACTGCTCGAGCTGGTTGAAATGGAAATTCGTGAACTGCTTTCTTCCTACGAGTTTCCCGGCGATGATATTCCCATCATCAAGGGTTCGGCGCTGGCGGCTCTTGAGGGGCGTGACGATGAAATCGGCCGGAATTCCATCCTTGAGTTGATGAAGGCGGTTGACGAATATATTCCCACCCCTTCGCGTCCCAAGGACCAGCCCTTCCTGATGCCGATCGAGGACGTATTTTCGATTTCGGGACGTGGCACTGTTGTGACCGGCCGTGTTGAGCGTGGCATTGTCAATGTGGGTGACGAGGTTGAGATCGTCGGCATCAAAGACACCACCAAAACAACGGTTACCGGTGTTGAAATGTTCCGCAAACTGCTCGACAGCGGGGAAGCGGGCGACAATATCGGCGCTCTTATTCGTGGTATCGACCGGACCGAGGTTGAGCGTGGGCAGGTTCTTTGCAAGCCCGGCTCGGTTACCCCGCACACCAAGTTTATCGGTGAAGCCTATATCCTGAGCAAGGACGAGGGTGGCCGTCACACGCCATTCTTCACCAACTACCGTCCCCAGTTCTATTTCCGTACCACGGACGTGACCGGTGTTGTGACTTTGCCCGAGGGGACGGAAATGGTTATGCCGGGTGACCGTGTTGAAGTGAATGTGGAACTCATTGTTCCCATCGCCATGGAAGAGAAGTTGCGCTTTGCTATCCGTGAAGGTGGTCGCACTGTTGGTTCCGGCATCGTCTCCAAGATCATCGAGTAGGTACGGGCAAACAACGCGGCGTTCCCCTAAGCTTTGGGGGAACGCTGCATCGACCGCATTCGGGAAAGACGTTTATGAACAGTCAAAATATTCGCATTCGGCTCAAGGCTTTTGATCACCGTGTTCTGGACACCTCGACGCGTGAGATCGTCTCTACGGCAAAACGCACCGGCGCTCAGGTTCGCGGACCGATTCCATTGCCGACACGAATTGAGAAATTCACCGTCAATCGGTCGCCCCATATCGATAAAAAGAGCCGGGAACAGTTTGAAATCCGCACTCACAAGCGTCTGCTGGATATTATAGATCCGACGCCGCAGACCGTTGATGCACTTATGAAGCTCGACCTCGCTGCAGGCGTTGATGTCGAGATCAAGCTCTAAAAGAGCAGAAGAGGTTGAACCGATGCGTTCTGGATTGATCGCACAGAAGCTGGGCATGACCCGCATATTCACCGAGGACGGCGCACATGTGCCCGTCACGGTGCTGGGCTTGCAGAACTGCCAGGTGGTGGGCCAGCGGACGGAAGATAAAGACGGCTATACCGCCCTGCAATTGGGTGCCGGTGTGGCCAAGGTGAAAAATGTCGTCAAGGCTCTTAGGGGGCAGTTCGCTGTCGCCAAGGTCGAGCCCAAGCGCCATGTGGCCGAGTTCCGCGTGAGCCCGGACAACCTCATCGAGGTTGGCGCCTCCCTGCAAGCCGATCATTTTGTTGATGGCCAGTTGGTTGACGTGACGGGTACCTCGGTGGGCAAGGGTTTTGCCGGGGCCATGAAACGTCACAATTTCGGCGGTCTGCGCGCTTCTCACGGCGTGTCCATCTCTCATCGCTCCCATGGTTCCACTGGTAACTCACAGGATCCGGGCAAGGTCTTCAAGGGCAAGAAGATGGCCGGCCACATGGGCAATGCAAGGGTGACCACGCAAAACCTTGAAGTAGTCAGGACCGACGTGGATCGCGGCCTGATCATGCTCAAGGGCTCGGTGCCTGGCTCCAAGGGTGGATGGGTTCTCATCCGCGATGCGGTCAAGAGCGCGGTGCCGGAAGGGGCTGCGTTCCCCGGCTCGTTCACTGCGCCCAACGCGGCTAACACTGACAAAGAGCCTGCGCCTGAAGCGGCTGCAAACGGGGGCGAGGAATAATGGAGATCAAAGTCACCAGCCTTTCCGGCAAATCGCCGGGCAAGGTCAGTCTTGATGAAACTGTGTTTGGTCTTGAGCCGCGCCAGGACATTTTGCAGCGCATGGTTCGCTACCAGTTGCTCAAGCGTCAGGCTGGCACCCATGCGGTGAAAAACCGCGCCGATATTGCCGGCTCGATGCGCAAGTTTGTACGCCAGAAGGGCTCGGGCGGCGCGCGTCACAGTACCCGCAAGGTCAATATTTTCCGCTCCGGTGGTCGCGCCTTTGGTCCCACCCCCAGAAGCCACGCCATTGCGTTGCCCAAAAAGGTGCGCCAGCTTGCCCTCAAGCATGCTTTGAGCGCCAAGGCAAAATCAGGTGACTTGGTTGTGCTGGACAAGGCCGAAGTCAAGGAAGCAAAAACATCGGCCCTGCGCGCAGCGCTGACGAAGGCCGAGCTTTCCAACGCGCTGATTATCGACGGGGCTGAGGTGGACAATAATTTTGCGCTGGCCGCGCGCAACATTCCTCTCGTCGACGTACTGCCCATTCAGGGCATCAATGTCTATGATATTCTGCGCCGCTCCAAGCTGGTACTGACCAGGGCGGCGCTGGAAGCTCTGGAGGCGCGTTTTGCATGAGTAAGATTTCAAACTATGACGTGATCGTCGCTCCGGTGGTGACCGAAAAATCAACATTGGCTTCCGAGCACAATCAGGTTGTGTTCGATGTGGCCATTGACGCAAACAAGCCTGAGATCAAGGCGGCGGTCGAAGAATTGTTTTCGGTCAAGGTCAAGGCGGTCAACGTGAATGTGCGCAAGGGCAAGACCAAGCGCTTTCGCGGCCAGATCGGCAGACGCAAGGATGTCAAGAAGGCCATCGTGACGCTGGTTGATGGGCAGACCATCGACATTGCGTCCGGTCTTTAAGGCGCCAAGCGGTAAGGATTTGAGAAATGGCATTGAAAACATATAACGCCACATCCGCCGGCCGGCGCGCTCTCATCGGCATCGACCGGTCTGAACTTTGGAAAGGCTCCCCGGTCAAGAAGCTGACGGAGGGGCTCAGTTCCAAGGGCGGGCGCAACAACCACGGACGCATAACCATGCGCCGGCGGGGGGGCGGGCACAAGCAGACCTATCGTCGGGTGGATTTCAAGCGCACGCGTTTTGATGTGGAAGCCACGGTCGAGCGGCTGGAATATGACCCCAACCGCACAGCTTTTATTGCGCTGATCACTTATTCTGACGGCGAGCAGGCCTATATTATCGCTCCCCAGCGCCTCAGCGCCGGTGACAAGGTGATGTCCTCGATGAATTCGGTGGACATCAAGCCGGGCAATGCCATGCCGCTTGAAAAAATGCCGGTGGGCACAATCGTGCACAATATAGAGCTTAAGCCGCGCAAAGGGGGGCAGGTTGCCCGTTCCGCCGGAGCTTATGCTCAATATGTGGGACGCGACCATGGGTGGGCCATCTTAAGGTTCAATTCGGGCGAACAGCGCATCGTGCACGGCTCCTGCCTTGCCACGGTCGGTGCTGTTTCCAACCCCGACCATTCAAACACCAACCTTGGAAAAGCGGGGCGCAAGCGCTGGCTGGGCAAACGGCCCTCGGTTCGGGGTGTGGCCATGAACCCGGTCGATCACCCCCATGGTGGCGGGGAGGGTCGCACCTCTGGTGGCCGTCATCCGGTTACACCCTGGGGTGTGCCCACCAAGGGCAAGAAAACCCGCACCAACAAATCAACGGACAAGTTTATTGTCCGCTCACGGCACGCCAGGAAGGGTCGTTAAGCGATGTCTCGTTCCGTATGGAAAGGCCCGTATGTCGACGGGTATCTGCTCAAGAAGGCAGAAAAGGTCCGCGAAGGCGGCCGCAGTGAAGTCATCAAAACCTGGAGCCGTCGTTCAACGATTTTGCCCCAGTTTGTTGGCCTGACTTTTGGCGTCTACAACGGCAAGAAACACATTCCTGTTCTGATTTCCGAGGACATGATCGGTCACAAGTTCGGCGAGTTTTCGCCAACGCGAACCTATTATGGCCACGGCGCCGACAAGCGTGCGAGAAGGGGCTAGATTATGGGCAAGCAAAAATCAGAGCGCTCCCTCAAGGACAACGAGGCCCGTGCGGTTCTGCGCCGGGTGCGTACCAGCCCGCAAAAGCTCAACCTTGTGGCCCGGTCCATTCGCGGCAAGAAGGTTGAAACGGCCCTGGCTGACCTGTCCTTTTCGCCCAAACGCATAGCAATCGCCGTCAAAAAGACGCTGGAAAGCGCTATTGCCAACGCCGAAAACAACCACAATCTGGACACCGACACGCTGGTTGTTGCGGAAGCCTATGTGGGCAAGTCTTTGGTAATGAAGCGGTTCAAGCCCCGGGCGCGGGGTCGCGGTGCACAGATTTTGAAGCCGTTTTCGAACCTGACCATTGTGGTTCGTGAAACTGAGGAGACCGCATAATGGGTCAAAAAGTCAATCCGATCGGTATGCGCCTCGGAATCAACCGCACCTGGGATTCGCGCTGGTATGCGAACAAGGGCGAATATGGTGATCTGCTTCAGGAAGACATCAAAATTCGTAGCATGCTCACCAGGGAGTTGAAACAGGCAGCGGTTTCCAAAATTGTTATCGAGCGGCCGCACCGTAAATGCCGGGTGTCCATTCACACCGCAAGGCCGGGCATCGTTATCGGCAAAAAGGGCGCGGACATCGAAAAACTGCGCTCCAAGGTGCGCAAGTTCACCGATTCAGAAGTGCACATCAACATTGTCGAAGTGCGCAAACCCGAAACCGATGCAACCCTGGTAGCGCAAGGGATAGCCCAGCAGCTGGAACGCCGGGTGGCGTTTCGCCGGGCAACCAAGCGGGGCGTGCAGACCGCCATGCGTATGGGTGCTCTTGGTATCCGGGCCAATGTGGCCGGTCGTCTGGGGGGCGCTGATATTGCGCGCACCGAATGGTATCGCGAGGGGCGGGTTCCCTTGCACACCCTGCGCGCCGACATTGACTACGGGGTGGCTGAAGCCTCCACGACTTATGGGGTGATTGGCATCAAGGTCTGGATTTTCAAGGGCGAGGTCATGGAACATGACCCGACCGCCCACGAGCGCCGCGCAACCGAAGGTGGAAAACCCGGTGGCGGTCAGGGGCGGGGCGCTTCGAATCGCCCGGCACCGGCAGGCGCGAGCTAGGGGACAAGAGCAATGCTGCAACCAAAACGCACAAAATTCCGTAAGGCTCACAAGGGGCGAATCCGTGGCGCCGCCAAGGGCGGCACGGCGCTGACCTTTGGCCAGTATGGCCTCAAGGCCCATGAGCCGGAGCGCATTACGGCCCGCCAGATTGAAGCGGCGCGTCGTGCCATGACCCGCCACATGAAACGTGCGGGCCGTGTCTGGATCAGGGTTTTCCCGGATCTGCCGGTATCCGCCAAGCCCACCGAAGTGCGCATGGGCAAGGGCAAGGGGGCTCCTGAATACTGGGCAGCACGGGTCAGGCCGGGCCGGATCATGTTCGAGATTGACGGGGTAAGCGAAGAAGTAGCGCGCGAGGCGCTAAGGCTTGCGGCAATGAAACTGCCGATCAAGACGCGCTTTGTTTCGCGCATTGCAGACTAGGAAAGCGTTGGAACAATGGATATTGCAGACATAAGGGCCAAGACGGTCGACGAGTTGAAGGATCAGCTTGAGACCCTCAAGAAAGAACAGTTCAACCTGCGCTTTCAGAGGGCTACCCAACAACTGGAATCAACGGCGCGTGTGCGTCAGGTGCGCCGCGAAGTGGCGCGGGTCAAAACAGTTCTGCGCGAAAAGCGCTCAGCCACGAGTTAAGGGCAGGGATATGCCAAGACGAATTCTCCAGGGGACAGTGGTCTCTGATGTAAATGACAAAACGGTTGTGGTTCGTGTCGAAAGACGCTTCCCCCATCCCTTGTACAAAAAGACGGTGCGCCGTTCCAAAAAATACCAGGCCCACGACGAGACCAACACGCTCAAGGTCGGGGACAAGGTTTCGATCGAGGAATGTGCCCCCATTTCAAAGAACAAACGCTGGTCGGTTGTAAAATCGGCTTAAGTGAACACTCAGGCTAAACGGCAGTGCAAGTTTTCGCAGGCCGATAACAAGAAGGCATCGACATTATGATTCAGATGCAATCAAATCTGGACGTTGCCGATAATTCCGGCGCCAAGCGGGTCATGTGCATCAAGGTGCTGGGCGGCTCAAAACGCAAGTACGCGCATGTGGGCGACACCATTGTGGTTTCCATCAAGGACGCCATTCCGCGCGGCAAGGTGAAGAAGGGCGAGGTGGCCAAGGCCGTTGTCGTGCGCACCGCCTCCAACATCCGGCGGCCCGATGGCACGGTTATTCGTTTTGACCGCAGTGCCGCTGTTCTGGTGAACAATAGTAACGAGCCCATCGGTACCCGCATTTTTGGCCCCGTTCCCCGCGAGCTGCGCGCCAAGAACCACCTGAAGATTATATCACTGGCACCGGAGGTGCTCTAATGGCCGCCAAACTCAAAAAGGGCGACAGGGTCGTCGTTTTGACCGGTAAGGACAAGGGCAAGACCGGTGAAATCCTGCAAATCCTGCCTGAGAAAAACCGTGCTCTGGTGCAGGGCGTCAACATTGTCAGGCGTCACACCAAACAATCCGCCAGTCAGGATGCGGGCATCTATTCCAAGGAAGCCTCCATTCATCTGTCCAATCTGGCCTATGCCGACCCCAAGGACAACAAACCAACCCGTGTCGGCTTTCAAATCAAGGATGGCGCAAAAACACGCGTCGCCAAGCGTTCCGGAGAAGTGATCAATGGCTGAGCAAATAGTGCCGCGCCTGCGCACCCATTATGACGAGGTCGTGCGCGCCGGACTGACGGAAAAGTTCGGGTATAAAAACCCCATGGAAGTGCCCCGGCTCGACAAGATCGTGCTCAATATGGGCGTTGGCGAAGCTGTGAATGACACCAAAAAGGTCAAGGCGGCGATGGCTGATTTGACCCTCATTGCCGGCCAGCAGGCCCAGGCCACCTATGCGGGCAAGTCCATTGCCGGCTTCAAGGTGCGCGAGAACATGCCCCTTGGCTGCAAGGTTACCCTGCGCAAGGCCCGCATGTATGAGTTTGTAGACCGGCTGGTTAACATCGCCCTGCCACGGGTTCGGGATTTTCGCGGGCTGAACCCCAAGAGTTTTGATGGCAACGGTAATTTTGCCATGGGCATCAAGGAACATATCGTGTTCCCCGAAATTGATTATGACAAGGTCGACCAGATCTGGGGCATGGACATTATTGTCTGTACCACGGCCAGGACCGACGAAGAGGCAATCGCATTGCTTAGAGCATTCAGCTTCCCGTTCCCGCAATAATGGTGAACCGGGCAGAGCCAAGAGAGGAAATCTGATGGCAAAAAAGAGCGCCATTGAAAAGAACAACAAACGTCGCAAGCTGACCGCGCAATATGCGGAACGCCGGGCAACGCTCAAGGCCATGGTCAACGACAAGACCGTGTCGCTGGAAGAGCGTTTCAACGCCCAGCTCAAGCTGAACGAGTTGCCCAGAAATGCATCTCCGGTTCGCATTCGCAACCGCTGCGAGGTTTCGGGCCGTCCGCGCGGATTTTATCGCAAGTTGAAGATGAGCCGTATCGCCCTGCGTGAACTGGGCAATGGCGGGCACGTGCCCGGCATGGTCAAGTCAAGCTGGTAAGGAGAAAGATATGACACTTATTGATCCCCTTGGAGATATGCTCACGCGTATTCGCAACGCCCAGATGCGCTCCAAAGAGACCACACGCACGCCCGCATCCAAACTGCGCGGCAATGTGCTTGATGTGCTCAAGAGCGAAGGCTATATCCGCGGCTACAGCGAAAGCAAAGTCGATAACGGTATCTCTGAATTCCAGATTGAGCTGAAATATTCCAATTCCAGCCCGGTTATTCAGGAAATTCAGCGTGTGTCGCGGCCCGGTCGCCGGGTTTATGCTTCGGTCAAGAATATCCCGCAGGTGGCCAACGGGCTGGGTGTTTCCATCCTGTCGACCCCAAAAGGGGTCATGGCCGACCATGAGGCGCGCTCAAACAATGTTGGTGGTGAGGTTTTGTGCCGGGTCTTCTAGTTGACCGGCACCAGAGAACTTCAAAAAGAATTTGAACCGGGAAGGTTTTGAAATAAAATGTCACGTACTGGCAAATTACCGGTGTCCACTGAAGGTGTGACGGTGTCTGTTGACGGTCAGAATATTACCGCGAAGGGACCAAAGGGCGAATTGAGTGTGGCGGTGCTGGACCATGTCAAGGTTGAGCGGAAGGACAAAGAGCTTGTGTTCTCCCCCGCCAATGATACCAAGCAGGCCCGGACCAACTGGGGTACTTCGCGGGCACTGGTTGCAAACATCGTCACCGGTGTGCGCGATGGTTTTGAGAAAAAGCTGCTCATCAGCGGGGTTGGCTATCGCGCCTCCATGCAGGGTAGGGACCTCAAGCTTACGCTGGGTTTCAGCCATGATGTAATTTATCACCCCCCCGAGGGTATTGACATCAAGGTGCCTCAGCAGACCGAAATTGTTGTTTCGGGAAGCGACAAGCAGGTCGTCGGGCAGGTGGCCGCAAACATTCGCGAATACCGCAAGCCCGAACCCTACAAGGGCAAGGGTATCCGCTATGAAGGTGAATATGTCTTCCGCAAAGAAGGCAAGAAGAAGTAAGGAAACGCCCACTATGGCAAACCGTATTCAAGGATTGCGCCGCCGCTCCCAGCGCGTGCGCCGGGCTCTTAAGAGCACAGCAAGGGGACGTTTGCGTCTCAGCGTATTCCGCTCGGGCAAGAACATCTATGCCCAGATTATAGATGATACGGCCGGAACAACACTGGCTGCGGCTTCTTCTCTGGACAAAAGCCTGCGTGGAAAAGTCAAGGGTTCCGACCGGAAGGGCGCTGCCGAAGTTGGCAAGCTGATTGCCGAACGCGGCACCAAGGCCGGTGTGGAAAATGTGGTTTTTGACCGCGGTGGTTATCTCTATCACGGCCGGGTGAAAGCCCTGGCTGACGCGGCCCGCGAAGGCGGTTTACAGTTTTAATTTCTTTTCAGACAACGAACTAACAAGAGCTGGTTGAAGCAATGAGAAATGTCCAGGAACGCGATAGCGAATTTGTGGATCGCCTGGTTCACATCAATCGTGTGGCCAAAGTGGTTAAAGGTGGACGCCGGTTCGCGTTTGCAGCACTGGTGGTGGTCGGTGACCAGAAGGGCCGGGTCGGATTTGGTCACGGCAAGGCACGCGAAGTGCCCGAGGCAATCCGCAAGGCCACCGAAGCTGCCAAGCGCCAGATGATCCGCGTGCCGTTGCGCGAGGGGCGTACCCTGCATCACGACATTTCAGGGCGTCACGGTGCGGGAAAGGTCCATCTGCGCGCGGCACCTGCCGGTACCGGCATTATCGCCGGTGGCCCCATGCGCGCTGTGTTCGAGACCCTTGGCATCAATGATATTGTGGCCAAGTCGCAGGGCTCGGCCAATCCCTACAACATGGTGCGGGCAACTTTTGACGCACTGAAAAACGTGGACAGCCCCCGTTCGGTTGCCTCGCGTCGGGGCCTGAAGGTCTCCGAATTGCAGGCGCGCCGTGGCGAAGCCGCTGTCGAGGCTTAATTCAAAACAGAGACCCCAGTGCTATGGCCGATAAAACCGTAACCGTCGAACAAACAGGAAGCCCCATCCGCCGCGAGAAAAGCCAGCGCGCAACGCTGGTCGGTCTGGGCCTGAACAAAATGCACCGCCGCCGGGTTCTTAAAGATACCCCCCAGGTGCGCGGCATGATCAACAAGGTTTCCCATCTCGTGCGCGTTGTCGACGAGAACTGAAACCTGAAGGGAACAAAAAATGCGTTTGAACGAACTCAAGGATAATGAAGGCGCCACCAGGGCACGCACCCGCGTGGGGCGCGGCATCGGTTCGGGTGTTGGCAAGACCGCCGGGCGCGGCGTCAAGGGACAGAAATCCCGCTCGGGCGTTGCCATCAAGGGTTTTGAAGGCGGCCAGATGCCCCTTCACATGCGTATGCCCAAGCGCGGCTTCAACAATCCGTTTGCAAAGAAATTCAACACGGTGCGTCTTGACCGTATTCAGGATGCAATCGATGCTGGCCGTCTGGACGCCAAGGGTGTTATTGATGCGGCCGCACTGGTCAAGGCCCGGGTCATCCGGCGGGAGCTTGACGGGGTGCGCCTGGTCAATGGTCACGCCGAATTCAAGGCTTCAAAGGTAACCTTCAGGGTTTCCCATGCCTCTGCCGGCGCCCGCAAGGCGGTGGAAGCAAAGGGCGGAAAAATTGACACGCCCATAGCAAAAGCTGAGCAGGACGCCTAAATACAGAAGTCGGCGACCCTGAAGGAAACAATATGGCATCTGCAGCAGAGCAACTCGCACGAAACCTGAGCTTTTCGACCTTCTCGAAAGCCAAGGAGCTGCAAAAGCGTATCGTCTTTACCCTGGGCGCGCTGTTGATTTACCGGCTGGGTACCTATATTCCGGTTCCCGGCATCGACCCGGACGCCTATGCGGCGACCTTTGAGCAGGCCTCCCAGGGTCTGACCGGCATGCTCAACATGTTTTCGGGTGGCGCGGTTGAGCGTATGGCAATTTTTGCCCTCAACCTCATCCCCTATATTACCGCTTCAATCGTCATTCAAGTTCTTTCCAGCGCTTCGCCCAAACTCGAAGCGCTGAAAAAAGAAGGCGAATCCGGGCGGCAGAAGATCAACCAGTATACCCGCTATCTGGCGGTGGTGTTTTGCACGGTGCAGGCCTATGGCATCGCCATCGGGCTTGAATCAAGCCAGGGTGTTGTGACCAGTCCGGGCTGGTTTTTTCGCCTCTCGACGGTGATTACACTGGTTGGCGGCACCATGTTCCTGATGTGGCTGGGCGAGCAGATTACCGCCCGCGGGGTGGGCAACGGCATCTCGCTGATCATCTTTGCAGGCATCGTGGCGACTTTGCCCTCTGCCATCGCCCAGACCCTTGAACTCAGCCGCACTGGCGCTCTGCCCACCATCGGTGTTGTCGGTCTGCTGGTTCTGGCTATTGTGGTCGTGGCAATCATCGTGTTCTTCGAGCGGGCCCAGCGACGATTGCTCATACAATATCCCAAGCGCCAGGTTGGCAACAAGATGTTCCAGGGCGACACTTCGCACCTGCCGCTGAAACTCAACACCTCCGGCGTTATTCCGGTGATTTTTGCCTCTTCGCTTTTGCTGATGCCGGCAACATTCACCTCGTTTGCCGCCCAGTCGGGCACCGAGGCGAGCTGGTTGCAGATTCTGGCCGCCCTGCTTGGGCGCGGTCAGCCACTTTAT
>DROE01000264.1 GCA_011322005.1 Devosia sp. | reverse complement strand
TTACCGTGCCGGGGCGCATAGTCATGACGCGCGGCGTTGCCGATCTTGGCTATGCAGAGCAAGCGCAAATCATGCAGGCCGTGCAGCAGTATTGCGATTTTTCCGAGGAAAATGACCCCTATGGGTTTCATGACTTCGGGGTGTTCACGATCCAGAGCCAAGGCAAGCCGCTGAAACTCTACTGGAAGATTGATCTGTATGACTGCGACTACACGCATGGCGCAGCCATGCCGACCTCGCAGGCCGAGACCCGTCGCGTTCTGACCATTCTTTTCCCAAGCGAGTATTGAAATCGGCTCCCCGCGCAAGCGGGGCGCTGGTGGCGCAACCCGCGCAAGAAAGGAGGTGACAGTATGGATAACTGGAAAACAGCCCGAATTGCGGAAGCATGGGCGTTAATCAGAAAGGGCGATGAGTTCGAAATCGGTCGCCGCTTCCTGACCAAACACGGGATTATCTAAATCCTCTCGCTCTGCCCTGTCTTGGGGCAGGGCAACCCTAGAACAAATCAAAAACACGATCAACCACAAAGGAATGTCCAAATGACCAAACAAACAAAGATCACCGCTAAAACCGCCCCCGCAATCGAGTATCTGCCAATGGCCAAACTCTACCTGTCCGACCTTAACCCGCGTCAGGAGGCCGACGAGGAAGGCATCAAGATGCTGGCTGACAGCCTTGTGGCCTGTGGCCTCATTCAAAACCTGTCCGGCCTGAAAGACAAAAAGGGCATGGTGGGTATTGTCGCCGGTGGCCGACGCCTGCGGGCTTTGCGCCTTGCCATTGAGCAAGACCCGAGCCTTGACCCCGTGCCGGTGCGGCTTGCGCCGGATGCCGCCACAGCCGAGGCTTGGGCCAATGTCGAGAACAGCACCCGCGCCGATCTGCACCCCGCAGATGAAATCCGCGCCTTTGGCAAGATGTATGCCAAGACCAAGGATGCGGCCAGCATTGCCAAGGTGTTCGGCACCACCGAGGCCCATGTTTACCGCCGCCTTGCGCTGGCGGAACTGCCAAGCCCCATTCTGGATGCGCTGAAAGCCGGTGAAATCAACCTGACAATGGCAACCGCCTTTACCGTTTGCGATGATGTAAAGCATTCCCTTGAGGTGCTGGAAATGGTGCGGGGGGAAGCGATCTCTGCCCACCGCCTGAAATCCCTGCTCAAACCCGATGCCGTGGCCAGCACGGACCGCCGTGCGGTGTTTGTTGGCAAGGAGGCTTACACCACAGCAGGCGGCAAGATCGGGGGCGATCTGTTCAGTGACGAGCAGACCTTCGATGATCCGCAAATCCTTGCCGAGTGTTTTGAGGCGGCCTTGAACGACGCCGCCCGCAAGCTGGTGGAGGTTGAGGGCTGGAAATGGGCCGAGGTTATCAATGACAGCTATATCGGTTACTGGACCATCGAGGAAATGAAGCTGGAGCGTGTCTATCCGGTTGAAGGTGTTCTGACCGAGGATCAGGCCGAGCGCTATGACGAATTGGCCGAACTGGCCAACGGCGATGCGCTGGACGATGCAGGGCAAGAAGAACTGGACACGCTGCAAGCCATCCTTGACGGGGAATACACCGCCGAGCAGAAAGCCCATGCCGGTCTGGTTGCCTATGTGGACAACAGCGGCAAGCTGTGCGTCGAGGCCGGTCTGATCCGGCGCGAGGACAAACAGGCAGCAATCGAGGCCGGTGTGCTTGAAGCCTCGCGCCACATCAAGGACGACACCCCGAAATCCCCCTATTCGCAAAAGCTGGCAGGTGATCTGTTTTGCATTGCACGGGGCGCACGGCAGAACGCAAGCCTTGAGAACCCCGATCTGTTGCTGGACCTCTTGGCCTTCCAGCTATCGGGCGGCATGGGGTTTCGCACGGCCTTTGGTATTCGCACCGATGATGTGGCCAATATGCCTTCCACAGAAACCGGCTATCAATTTGATGAACGGCTGACCACACCGGCAAGCCGCCCCAAAGACCCTTGGGGGTCTGATCTGGCCCGCGCGTTCAAAGCGTTCCAGAAGAAAGGCAAGGCGCACCGTGATGCAGAACTGACCCGCCACCTTGCGGCCCTGCTGACCGCCGAGGACGATAAGCTGGGCGCGTTGATCGACAAGACCACCGGCACCAGTATCCGGTCTGTCTGGACGCCCACGGCGGAGAATTTCTTCAAGCGGGTATCGGGAGCGCATCTTGAAGGCATCTATCAAAGCCTGCTCGATCTGGACCCGCAGGACGCCAAGGCCAAAGCCTTTGCCAAGCTGAAAAAGACCGACAAGGCCGCGCGTCTTGAGGATTTGTTTTGCGATGAAGCAACACAGAAAGCGCTTGGCGTAACAAAGGAACAAAAGGCGCACATTAACGCTTGGGTGCCGGAGTATTTCGGCTATAGCGTTTCCAGTTCATCTTGAAACAGGAGTATCGCTTTTTGCGTTCAAGCCAAAGGCTTGAGGCAGCGAAAAGCGATTCACCATTAACTGGAAATGCTTTAAACTAATCAACAAGGCGGGACTGCACCCCCCTGCCCTGTTGGCCACCGTGGGAGCGGGCTTTTCCCCTCCCTGATATGCCCCCCACGGTGGCGCATACAACAAAAGAAAGGAATGACTATGTATCTGCACTGTTACCGATCCGGCGAGATTGTCCTGTCCCGCGCCCCCGATCTGGAAGGCGCAATCCAGCTTTGCGAAGGACCAAAGGAAGATCTGATGCAACAGCTTAACGCCAAGGCCCGTCTGGCCTATGATGGCGAGACCTGGCTGGTGCCTGGCTTGCCAGAGGCCCAGAGCGACATCGAGGCAATGACGGCCCTTGAGGCGTTCAGCGCCCGTCTTGTGCAGACCGCCTGCGTATAGTGGCAAACTCAGCGAGGAATCCCGCCATGCCAGAGAACACCATCGCCGCCCACGGGCGCATCGAGGTTAGAGACGGCCAGCCGGTCATGTTGCCGGACGAAGCGATCCAGAGGGTTGTTTATGCTCTGACCAGTTTGGCGGTAACTCCCGTGATCGAGCATGTTCACGTTACCGCCGTTTATGATGCCGCAGGCAACCACCTGTGGCCCCCGAAACAACCGTAATCCTTTGTGGTGAAGGTAGACTTGGCCCCCTTCGGGGGGCCGCTTTTTTCACAAATGAGGAAAAGAACGCGGGGTTGTTTTTATTTGCTATCACTTTATATATATGATATC
>DROE01000263.1 GCA_011322005.1 Devosia sp. | reverse complement strand
GGGCGGGCGATGTTGCAGACCTATCATCCAGAGCACCCTGTTATCAAAACCATGGTCAGCGGGGACCGGGAGGGATTTTACGCCCACGAACTAAGGGTTCGTGAAGAAGGGGGCCTGCCCCCGTTCGGGCGGCTGGCAGCGCTGATTGTCTCGGCCAATGAGCATGAAAACGCCATGGCTTACGCCCGGCATTTGTTACAGAAAGCACCCAAGGGGGATAATGTGCGCCTGTTCGGCCCGGCGGATGCGCCGGTGGCGATGGTCAGGGGGCGGCACCGGGTGCGCCTGCTGGTGCAAAGCGGACGCGGCTTTGACCTTTCGGGCTATGTCCGGTTCTGGCTTGAGGGGGCCGACAAGGTGCGGGGAAACCTACAGGTGCGGGTGGATATTGACCCGGTGAGTTTTTATTAGGGACACCGCTGGCCAGAACCGGGAGTTCGGGTTTTTGAGCGGGCGATGAACGAAACCCGCCGGGCTTTGTTCAGGGCCAATTCAGGCACTCTCATCTAGTTTTTCCTATCGCAAAAAACGGGTTTCCCACGCCCGCAATCTGAAAGGAAAGAACATGTCCAAAAATATGTTGTTAAGCGCCGCATTGAGCCTGATGGTCCTGACCGGTTTTTCCGGTTCCGCTCTGGCCCACTCGTCCACCATGGTGCATGCCCATCAGAACGTAATTTCGGCTGCCGGTGTGGCGGTCGCCATGCCCTCGGAACTGATGAGCAAGCTGCAGGTCACCATGCCGTCCCGGCTGCCGGTTGGCCCGCAGACGATAATGCCTCCCCAGGCTACCGGAGTTGAAACTTTTTCCGTTCCCTGTCAGTTGCCTTCCCAGACATTGAAAATGGCCGGAGATGACATCGAGCTGCGTCAGGGTTGTGAAGATGTGGTTCCAACAGGTCCGATAATGTCGGATGTGCCCTTGTTCTGGTCGATCATGGAGGCTGCCGGTATTGGCCGGATGCTCTCCATTTTGGGGCTTGTGCGCTAGAAGCAGACCGGGTGCTTCCCCGCTGGGGAAGCAAGTGCAACAAAACAGGGCTCCCGGTTTTTAGGGGGCCTTGTGCTCATCTGTTCCGCCGCCTACATTCCTGTATCTACTAGAGATATTCTGGAGAGAATGTAATATGCAACACAGCAGAGGCATGGGAATCGGCGAGATGTCGCGACGGACCGGGGTCAAGGTGCCCACGATACGCTATTATGAAGGCGAGGGGCTGTTGCCGGAACCGGACAGGAGCGAGGGCAATCAGCGCCGCTACAGCCGCTCCCATCTGGAGCGCCTGATGTTTATCCGCCATGCGCGCGATCTGGGAATGTCAACCAAAGCGGTGCACGAACTGGTGCAGCTTTCGAGCAACCCGGAGCAAAGCTGTTCGGTCGCCAACCAGATTGCATCATCGCATCTGGCCGATGTGCGGAACCGCATTGCCCGTCTGCGTTCCCTTGAAAGCGAGTTGGAACGCATCGCCAACAGCTGCCATGGGGGGACCATCGGGGAGTGCTCGGTAATTGCGGCGCTCAGCGATCACACAATGTGTCAAACAGAGCATTCACACTGAGAATTCCTCTCCGAGTTAGCCGGGTAAAACCACCTGTCGGTTTTGTCAAAATTTCACCGGGCATGAACAGGGTACTAAAAACACCGCGCAGGCGCTTGCACCGCGCTTGAATGCTGTGCTAGAGGGAGCGCGGATTTCAGGGGCGGTTGTCCGGTCCTGTTTGAATGGAAAAATCCCGTACCAGAACGTTCCGTCTTTGGCCATGCCGAAGTGAGGACAGCATGGTGGCGGGTTTATTGTTGAGGTAATTGAGACTTTGAGCGCGACAAGTTCAGTTCTTGCCACTATCGCCCGCCCCTATGCCCATGCGCTGTTTGATCTGGCGACGGAGACCAAGAATGTTTCCGCGGTCGAGAAGGATCTGAAAGCGATCGAGAGCCTTGTGGGCGAAAGTGATGATTTTTCCGACTTCCTGCGCAGTCCCCTTATTGCCACGGATGTCAAAAGCGCTGCAATCGAGGCGATTGTCGTCAAGGCCGGTCTTGGTGAAATGGTAGCCCATTTTGTGCAACTTGTGGCGCGCAATGGCAGGCTTTTTGTGCTGCCCGCGATGATTTCCGCATTTTATGATCTGGCGGCAAAAGCGCGGGACGAACTGCGCGCCGAAGTGACTTCGGCCAGTCCCTTGAGCAAAACCCAACTCGGCAAACTTGCCAGAACGCTGAAAAGCCGGCTTGGCAAGACCGTGACGCTGGATACTCACGTCGATCCCTCATTGATTGGCGGCCTTGTGGTCAAGGTCGGCTCCCGAATGATCGATTCGTCTTTGAAAACAAAACTAGGTGCGATGAGAATCGCGATGAAAGAGGTCTCATAATGGACATCAAGGCCGCGGAAATTTCCGCTATCCTCAAAGACCAGATCAAGGATTTCGGCAAAGAGGCAGAGGTCTCTGAAGTCGGGCAGGTGCTTTCGGTTGGCGATGGCATTGCGCGTATCTATGGTCTGGACAATGTGCAGGCCGGTGAACTGGTCGCGTTTCCCGGTGGCACCAAAGGAATGGCGCTCAACCTTGAAAGTGACAATGTCGGTGTGGTTATTTTCGGCTCCGACCGGGAAATCACCGAGGGCGATACCGTCAAGCGGACGGGGGCGATTGTTGATACACCCGTGGGGCCCGAACTTTTGGGCCGGGTGGTGGATGCTCTGGGTAACCCCATTGACGGCAAGGGACCAATTAAAGCTAAGACCCGCTCGCGGGTTGACGTAAAAGCTCCGGGTATTCTGCCACGCAAATCCGTGCACGAGCCCATGTCCACGGGCCTGAAAGCCATTGATGCGCTTATCCCCATCGGCCGTGGCCAGCGCGAACTTATTATTGGCGATCGCCAGACCGGCAAGACCGCGATCATTCTTGATACATTCCTCAATCAAAAGGCCGGACATCAGTCCGGTTCGGACAGCGAAAAGCTCTATTGCGTATATGTTGCTGTGGGCCAGAAACGCTCGACCGTTGCCCAGTTCGTGAAAGTGCTGGAAGACGCCGGGGCCTTGGAATATTCCATCGTGATCGCGGCCACCGCTTCGGATGCGGCGCCGATGCAGTTTCTGGCGCCGTTTACCGGTTGCGCCATTGCTGAATATTTCCGCGACAATGGTCAGCACGCAGTGATCGCCTATGACGATCTTTCCAAGCAGGCGGTGGCCTATCGCCAGATGAGCCTGTTGCTCAGGCGTCCCCCGGGGCGTGAAGCCTTTCCCGGTGATGTGTTCTATCTGCATTCCCGGCTGCTCGAACGTGCCGCCAAGCTCAACGAGAATCACGGATCAGGCTCTTTGACGGCGCTGCCGGTTATTGAAACCCAGGCCAACGATCTTTCGGCCTATATCCCCACCAACGTGATTTCAATCACCGACGGTCAGATATTCCTTGAGACCGACCTGTTCTTCCAGGGCGTGCGCCCGGCGGTGAACGCGGGCCTTTCAGTGAGCCGCGTGGGTTCTTCGGCGCAGGTCAAGGCGATGAAACAGGTCGCCGGTTCGATCAAGGGCGAGTTGGCCCAGTATCGTGAAATGGCGGCATTTGCCCAGTTTGGTTCCGACCTTGATGCGGCAACTCAGCGTCTGCTCAATCGCGGGGCGCGACTGGTGGAACTGCTCAAACAGGGTCAGTTCTCACCTCTCAAGACCGAAGAGCAGGTCGCGGTGATCTATGCCGGTGTGAAGGGTTATCTGGACGGCGTGGAAGTCAACCAGGTGGGCGCTTTCGAAGAGGGCCTGCTCTCGCTTCTGCACTCCAAGCACCCCGATATTCTGTCAGGTATCGCCAAGGAAAAGGCAATAAGCGAAGACATGGAAGGCCAGCTCAAGGATGTTATCGAGGGTTTTGCCAAGACGTTTGTAGCTTAAGGGCAGAGGGAGAGACTCCGACATGCCTTCGCTAAAAGACCTCAAGAACCGGATTTCTTCGGTCAAATCGACCCAGAAAATCACCCGCGCCATGCAGATGGTAGCGGCCGCCAAACTACGCAAAGCCCAGGAGCGGGCCGAAGCGGCACGCCCCTATGCCGAGCGCATGGAAAACGTGCTGGCCTCCATGGGCAAATCCTACGCCACCCGTGACGATGCTCCGGCCCTGCTCAAAGGAACAGGCAAGGAGGATACACATCTGCTTCTGGTGGCAACGGCGGAACGGGGCCTTTGCGGGGGATTCAACTCCTCGATTGCACGCATGGCGCGTGACCATGCCAGAGAACTTATGGCGGCCGGTAAAACCGTCAAGATTCTGTGTGTCGGCAAAAAGGGCCATGATGCCTTGAAACGCTTGTTTGAAGACCAGATCATGGACCTAATCACCTTTCGTGAAGTCAAGCAGATTGGTTACACGAATGCTCAGGATGTGGGCAACAAGATCCTTGCCATGTTTGAAAATGGTGAATTTGACGTTGCAACCCTGTTTTATTCGCGCTTCAAATCGGTCATCTCTCAGATACCGACTGCCCAGCAACTCATCCCCGCTCATTTCGAAGAAGCGGAGGGCGAAGAAGAACGCACCTATGATTATGAACCTGACGAGGGTGTGATTCTTGATGATTTGTTGCCGCGCAATGTCTCGGTGCAGATTTTCCGGGCCCTGCTTGAAAACGGTGCCGGGGAAATGGGCGCAAAAATGTCGGCGATGGACAATGCGACCCGTAATGCCGGCGAGATGATCGACAAGCTGACGCTGAGTTTCAACCGCCAGCGTCAGGCCCAGATCACCAAAGAACTGATTGAAATTATTTCAGGCGCCGAAGCGCTCTGAGGAACTTCGAGGTAAGGATAAAAAAGATGGCAGCCAGAAAAACGGCTAAACCGGCAAAAACAACGGGCCGCATCGTGCAGGTGATTGGTGCTGTTGTGGACGTGCAGTTCGACGGCAAGCTTCCGGCGATTCTCAATGCTCTGGAAACCGACAATAATGGCAACAGGCTGGTGCTCGAGGTCGCCCAGCATATGGGTGAAAACACCGTGCGCGCCATTGCAATGGATACAACCGAAGGTCTTGTTCGCGGGCAGGACGTTCTGGACCTCGGCGCGCCAATTCAGGTGCCCGTGGGCGCTGAAACGCTTGGGCGCATCATGAATGTCATCGGCGAGCCGGTGGATGAAGCAGGACCGGTCAAAACCAAATCCAAGCGCGGCATTCATCAGGATGCCCCTGCCTTTGTCGAGCAGAACCCTGAAAGCGAAATTCTGGTCACCGGTATCAAGGTGGTTGATCTGCTGGCCCCTTATGCGCGTGGCGGAAAAATCGGCCTGTTTGGCGGTGCCGGGGTGGGCAAGACGGTGCTTATTCAGGAACTCATCAACAATGTGGCCAATTCACACGGCGGTTATTCGGTGTTTGCCGGGGTTGGCGAGCGCACCCGCGAAGGCAATGATCTCTACTACGAGATGATTGAAAGCGGCGTGAACAAGGACCCCAAGGAGAATAACGGCTCCACGGAAGGCTCCAAATGCGCGCTGGTGTTCGGGCAGATGAACGAACCTCCCGGAGCGCGCGCCCGTGTGGCTCTTACCGGTTTGACCGTGGCCGAGGAATTCCGCGATCAGGGTCAGGACGTTTTGTTCTTCATCGACAATATTTTCCGCTTTACCCAGGCGGGCTCGGAAATGAGCGCGCTGTTGGGACGCATCCCCTCGGCGGTGGGCTATCAGCCGACGCTGGCCACCGACATGGGCACCATGCAGGAGCGGATTACCACGACAAACAAAGGCTCGATTACCTCGGTGCAGGCCATTTATGTGCCCGCCGACGATCTGACCGACCCCGCACCCGCCACCTCGTTTGCCCACCTTGATGCGACAACAGTGCTCAACCGGGCGATTTCGGAAAAAGGCATCTATCCGGCGGTGGATCCGCTTGATTCCACCTCGCGCATGCTGGACGCCTCGATTGTGGGTGAGGATCATTATAACGTTGCCCGTGAGGTGCAGGAAATCCTGCAACGCTACAAGAGTCTTCAGGACATTATCGCCATTCTGGGCATGGATGAATTGTCCGAGGATGACAAGCTGGTGGTGGCCCGGGCCCGCAAGATCGAGCGCTTCATGAGTCAGCCGTTTTTTGTAGCCGAGGTGTTTACCGGGACATCGGGCGTGTTTGTTTCGCTTGAAGATACGATCCGGGCCTTCAAGGGGCTGGTTGCTGGTGAATATGACCATTTGCCAGAAGCTGCCTTTTACATGGTTGGCACCATTGAGGATGCAGTGGCCAAGGCGCAAAAGCTGGCAGCGGAAGCTGCATAAAGCGGCGCAACAACCAGGGAGGCCAGCTAAATGGCCGACACAATAAAGATCGAAATCGTTTCACCGGAAAAGCTGGTTCTCTCGGAGGAGGCGCAATCCGTCTCGGTTCCCGGGCAGGAGGGCTATTTCACCGTGATGGGCGAGCATGCGCCGCTGATGAGCATCCTCAAGCCGGGCTTTATTTCGGTTACCGGGGCCGCCGGCAGGCAAACCTATTATGTGCAGGGCGGTTTTGCCGATGTGTCCCCGGACGGGGTAACCATATTGGCCGAGCACGCCAAGACCGGTGCGGATTTTGACAAATCCGAAATCGAAGCGGCGATCACCATGGCCCAGGAAGAGTTGAGCAAAGCCGAAGAGCTGGCCGACAAGGATCTGGCGCAGAATGTGCTCGACGGGTGGAAAAACCTGCTGCTGGAGGCGGCCCAGAGCGGGACTTCAGGCGCACACTAAAGCCGTTTCATTTTCGGGCTGAATCACTCCGGCCTGTTTTTTCGCGGCTAGTCCGCCTCAGGTGTCCCGTTTTTTTTTGCCACAGCCTGTAAAGCCGCGCAGGCGATCGTGGCAAGACCGACAAACCGACGTAGAATGAAGAGCTGGCGTTTGTCATGTTTTGCCGGAGTCACAAGGACCTGATTTGGCGTGGGCCAGCATGTCGTGCGCACGGCCATCGCGGTGGCGTATGAGTGCTTGCCGATGCGGTTTTACTACGCATTAACCCTAAGTGGCGTATTTTTGCCGGGTTAGCCGGAGATTGCCACATGAAGCTTTCCAAGTTTGTTGTAATCGGTAGCCTGGTCCTTGTGTCCATGGTTCTGGGCCTGGTGGGATATAACTCCCTTGTTGGCTACAGGATTGAACAGAGGACTCAGACACTGTTTGCAGACTCAATAAACTCCAACCGCATGACGCGAGATCTTGATGAGGTGATGCGTTTGCTCCAGCTGGATGTTGTGCAGACACAACAGTGGATAACCGACATTTCGGCCACGCGCGCCCTGGACGGGCTTGATGACGGTCTTGCTGAAGCCCAAGCCTATGCTGAGCGCTTTCCCCGGAATCTGTCCGCGGCAAGAGAGATAGCGAGTGAACTGGATTTACCTGGTCTGGTGTCTGCGCTCGCTGAGCTTGAGGCGGCCTATCCGCCCTTTTACGCCAAGGGAAAGGAAATGGCCCAGGCCTATATCGAGGGAGGGCCAGAGCTTGGAAATCCACATATGAGCGAGTTTGATGAGGTTGCTGCTGCAATGAGTGCGGCGATTGAAGAAATGCTTGCCCAGGGAGAAGTGGCATTTGAACAGAGATCAGAGCATCTTGGCGCGGAGCAGATGGAACTGGCTGAGATCAGCTCTTTCAGAAACACTGTGAGCCTTTTATCAGGCTTTATCATTGTGTTGGCGATAATCGGAATGGCAGCCTTTGTTGTCTATTTTATGCTGCGCAAGCTAACCAGGCTGACCGGCGAGTTCGCCAGTCTGGCCGGGGGCAACCTGGAAACTGTGCTTACGGAGTCATCCTACTGGGAGGAGTTTGCTCAGCTTTCAGCAGCCATTCACAGTTTTCGTGATGGAGCCGCAGAGATTGCCAAGATGAACGCGGATGAGCATGCTCGCAACGAAACGACCCGTGCTCGGGCCGAAGCGATGGCGGGGCTTGTCAGTTCACTCGGGGCTGCAGTTGATGCGGCGCTTGTTGGGGATTTCTCTCAACGCGTGAGCGTTGAGCATGCGGACAAGGATCTCAACGGGGTGGCGGGGGGTGTCAATAATCTGCTGGATACAGTGGAGCGTGGCCTTGCCGAATCGGGGAGTGTTCTCGAGGCACTCGCCAATACGGATCTGACACAGAGGATCTGCGGCGACTATGAGGGCGCGTTCGGCCGGTTGAAGGACGACACCAACGCCGTGGGTGACAAGCTGGCTGATGTCATGGGGCAATTGAGGGACACTTCGGTGGCCCTGAAGGTTGCGACGGGTGAAATACTGGCGGGGGCCAATGACCTGAGCGAGCGAACGACCAAGCAGGCAGCCACGGTGGAGGAAACATCGGCAACCATGGAACAATTGTCCAGCACCGTTCTGGATAATGCCAGGATGGCCGAGGAAGTCAGCGCCAATGCGGCAGAGGTTGCAAAAGCTGCCGGAGAAGGGGGGGAGATCATGGATAAGGCCAACATGGCCATGGAGAGGATCACATCCTCT